>JAZNCD010000048.1:0-24685 GCA_045587365.1 Clostridia bacterium | reverse complement strand
AAACCTTGATATAATAAAGTCGGTGTGCGATGCGGTCAACATCCCTGTAATCGGAAACGGAGATATTACCGATGGCAAATCGGCGGCACATATGATAGAATATACAGGTTGTGACGGAATAATGATAGGCAGAGCCGCAGAGGGAAACCCGTGGGTGTTTAAAGAGGTTTTGCATTATTTAGAGACAGGAGAGGTTTTTCCACCCCCTGACCTTGAGGAAAGGCTCTCAGTTGCACTCTCTCATTTTGATTTGCTTGTAAGGTTTAAAGGAGAGCGAAGAGGGGTACTTGAGGGGCGCAAGCATATGGCGTGGTACTTTAAGGGGGTCAAGGGCGGAGCGGTTTTGAGAGAAGCAATCAACAAGGCGACAACAAAAGAAGAAATGAGTGAATTATTGATGAGGTTTTACAGAGAAAAAATCGAGGCGTAGGACTCGATTTTTTCTCTATAAAAAACAAAAAAAACTGTTGACAAGGGTATAAAAATATGATATAATTCTTTAAGTCAAATGGATAATTCAATGTGGTAGTATACGCGGGAGTGGCTCAGTGGTAGAGCGTCACCTTGCCAAGGTGAACGTCGCGAGTTCGAATCTCGTCTTCCGCTCCACATCGGGGCAAATTTATTTGCCCCGATTTTTTTATACAAAAAAGGAGATTTTTATGAAAGTTTTTAAGGCATCGGTTAGTTTATATTTAAATCATATTTCTGCAGCTCTTGCATCTGTTTTTCTGGCGGTTGCATTTTATGATATAGCACAAAACCGTCCTTTTATATTTTCTTTAGTTACGACCCTGATATATGTCGGTGCTCTTTATTCTGCCGCATGGCGAATAGGCAGACGTGACGGACGGAATATCCCAGGATTTGAGACGGACATTATGATGCCTGTACGATTGTCGGTGTTTACTTCAATTATACCTCTCGTGCTGCTTGTGTTGAGGCTTGTGCTCCCTGATATCTTGCCGCTTGAGGTTGGTTTTGTAAATGGCAAACAGGATTTCATAGTAGGAGGCTGCCGGGTGATTGGCACACCTGATATGATATACAGAATTTGGTTTTTTCATTTTGCATCGTTTGTGTCCTGTGGAAATATCTTTGCATATATAGCAGAGTTGTTTGTTCTGCCCATAATTATCTTTATTGGATATTATGTAGGGGTCAGCAAGTTCAGCATAAGCGATTGGCTGTATTCAAAGGTTGTTTTTAGCGGTAGGAAAGATAATGAAATAGAAAAATAACGTATATGTTGTAGGGGCGATTCAAGAATCGCCCGAAATAATAAACAGGAAGTGTATTAAAATGAAAAGGATTTTGGCGTTATTGATTGTAATGGCTCTTGTTATATGTGCAATGCCTGTCGTTGCCGAAGCTTCGGAGAGTACATATGACGAGTATGTAGTAAGATTTAAAGAGGGGTATTCTCCTTATGACGCTGCTATGCTTATGTCGGTTGCCGATGAAGGCGATGTGACCACAGTTATTGAGGATTGTAATGTCTATACTGTTACGGCGGATATGCTCGATAGCCTTGATATGTCACAGGTTGAGTATATCGAGCCAAACTATCGTGCAGTGCTTCTTGAGACCTACCCCAATGACCCCAAGTATAATAGCCAAAAGCCTTATTATTCTATGACGGGAATGCCCAAGGTGTGGGACATGGCACTTGTAGAGCCAAAATATCTTGCAGGCAATGTCAAGGTGGCAGTCATTGATTCGGGCATTGACACAGATCACCCTGATTTTGCAAACACAACGGTTTATGCGTATAATTATTCAGCCGTAGATGAGAGAGGCGAGGTTATAGTCAGCACAGAAAATGTAGAAGAAGAACAACTTCACGGAACAAGCGTTGCGGGGGTTATAGCCGCAGGTTTTAACGATGGTGTTGGAATTGCGGGGATGACAAATGCGACTATATATTCTCTCAAGGTTTTTGGAAGCACAGGCGCAGGCTATGCAAATATCTGCAAAGCTATAAAGGATGCAGTTGATGTTTATGACTGTGATGTAATAAATATGAGTCTTGGTTTCGTAAGTAACACAGGAGAGGTTATCCCCGACAGAGAGATATCTCTGCTCAACGATGTTATAAAAAATGCTGCAGATAAGGGTACAATTGTTGTGGCGGCCGCGGGCAACCATGGAGAGAAGGATGGTACGGCGTCGGATTTGCCTGACGGATGCAGACTCAATCCCATTGTATACCCTGCCTATTGTGACAATGTAATTTCGGTTGCGGCTGTGACCTCGGCGAAGGCACAGGCTAGCTTTTCGAGCTTCAATAATAAGGTGGATGTGGCAGCCCCGGGTGTGAGTCTTTACTTGCCGAGAGGAAGGTATAAGGATACAGATCAATATTATTGGCGAATCAATGGCACATCTATGGCATCACCGCAGGTTGCAGCCGCTGCCGCAATAATGAAGTCGATTAATCCGGACGCAAATCACGATGTTATGAAGAGCCTTATAAGACAAACTGCCGTGGATTTAGGCGCGGTCGGCAGAGATGATTATTATGGTTATGGGCTTCTTGATATATATGCCATGGCAAAAGTTTTGGATTCTAATACAAACAAGATTTATCCGTCTGACCCTGTCTATAATGATGACAAAAAAGAAGTTAAAATCACATATTTTAATCTTGACGACGATGCCACCTCCGGATATGGCGCAAGGGTTGCGATTTACGATAAGGATAATGCTTTTGTTGGAATAACCGAAGCGCAAAGTATTGAAGCAAATGCAAATGAAGGGTGCAAATTAAGATTTGAAGGGGTAGAAATCCCCGAGGGTGGTCACATAAGAGCTTTCTGTATGGATTGGAACAAAATAAGACCTGTCACAGAAAGTGTGCCGATATATTTTTAAAATTAATATAAAAGTATAAATCACCTCCGGGCTTTCATATAATGAAAGCAGAGGTGATTTTTTGTTTGTAATAAAGTTGCGCAGCCTTATTATATATGTTTTGATATTTACAACAGTGGTTATGTCTGCCTTTGTATATTTTGATGCCTCGGCAGAGGACGGGAATAAAACAATGGTAGATGTACCTGTGCTTATGTACCACGCAATATGCGAAAGTCCGTCTAAAGAGGGTAAGTTTGTTATCACAAAAGAAGCTCTTGAAAAGGATTTAAAGTATCTGAGTGACAAGGGGTATACAACAGTTGGCTCAACTGAGCTTATCGACTTTGTTGAAAGGGGAGCGCCTCTGCCCGAAAAACCCATAATGCTGACCTTTGATGACGGATACTACAACAACTATTGCTATGCGTATCCGCTATTAAAAAAATATAATGCAAAGGCGGTTATTTCAATAATCGGCAAGCACACGGATTTGTATAGCGAAATATCCGAGGATAATCCTGCGTATTCTCATATTACATGGGAACAGGCAAGAGAAATGATAGAATCAGGTCTTGTTGAGATACAAAACCACAGTTATGACTCTCATACAACAGATCAGGGCAGAAACGGAACGAAAAAGAAAAAGGGAGAAACACAGGCAGCGTACAGTGAGTATATACACGATGATATCGGTAGACTGCAAGAGGAGATAAAAGAAAATTTAGGGTATACCCCTATGGTGTTTACATACCCTTTTGGAAGTATCAGCGAGGCATCATATGATATTTTAAAGGAAATGGGGTTTAAAATGACACTATCCTGTGAGGAAAAGGTAAACGAGATAATTACAGGCGAAAAAGAATGTCTTTATCGCCTTGGCAGATATTTGCGTACCAACAAAATCAGCGCAGAGAAGATATTAAATAAATAGCGCAGAAACGCTATGCGTTTCTGTGTTCAGACTGTCGAAAAAGTCGTTCTACCGCAAGTGAAAATATTTATAAACAAATTTTGTAGGGACAGGCGTCCTCGACTGTCCGCATATATAAACGATAAAAACCCCAAGAAAAACATCGAGTTTTCCTTGGGATTGCTTGCTTTTTGCGAAATTGTTCTCTGCAGTACCATCGTACAGCGACGAAAACAATTTCACAAAATATAACTTCCTTTTTCACCATCTGCATCAGCGTGTCGATAGGTTTATCGACACGCTGAACACAGAAACGCTATGCGTTTCTGCGTTATTGTTATCTCGCGGACGAAAGTGCGGCGCCGATAATGCCTGCATCGTTCATAAGTGTTGCAATCTTGATTTTTGTCAAGGGCAGATTGTGACTGCCGTAGGTATGCTTCTTTGCATATTCGCGGATGGGGTCTAAGAGGTAGTCTCCCTCTTTGCTTATGCCGCCGCCGATTATAATGATTTCAGGCTGGAACATATTTATAATTCCTGCAACGCCTGCAGCGACATATTCTATGTATTTGTCTACAACTCTCTGTGCGGCTTTATCGCCCTGTTTTGCGGCATCAAAGGATGTTCTGCCACTGACCTTTTCTGCCTTTGCCATAAGTGATGTGGGGTTTTCTTTAATTGCATCCCTGGTTTGTTGAATTAAAGCGGTAACGGATGCATATCTTTCCCAACAACCACTGTTGCCGCAGTTGCATTCTATACCACCGTAAATAAGGGGTGTGTGACCAATTTCGCCACCTGCACCGTTAAAGCCTCTGTATATCTTTTTGTCAAGAATTATGCCGCCGCCAACTCCCGTGCCGAGGGTGATTGCAATAAAACTGTCAGTGCCCTCGCCACTGACGAGATATTCGCCATACGCTGCGGCGTTTGCGTCGTTTTCCACCGTGACGGGAACATCGATATATTCCCTCAGCTTGTCAGGCAGAGGGTAGTTATCCCATCTGAAGTTGTTGGAGAAAACTGCAATTCCGTTTACACTGTCAATGGCGCCGGGACTGCCGATGCCGATGCTCTCTATATCCGAAATCTTAAGGTTATTTCTCTCTAAAAGCTCAAAGCAAAGCTCTGCCATATCTTTTACTATATCGTCATGCTCTCTCGGGAGGAGGGTGGGACGGGAATCCTTGTCAAGTAGCTTTAAATCCTTTGTTACTATACCTGCGGCAATGTTTGTACCGCCTAAATCTATACCTATATACATATGTGCAAATTCCTTTCGTATTATAATACTTCCATATATCATATGTCAGTTATAGATTATATAATATTTTTTTGGGTTTGTAAATAAAAAATAAATATGTGGCGGTTGTGTGGGACATTAATTGTAGGGGAGGGTCTCCGCGCCCTCCCGAATTGGTAATTGTTATTTTATTCTACCTTTGCATCTCCTGTGGCAGGGTTATCAATAATGGTACCATCTTCGTCAAATCGGGAGCCGTGACAGGGGCAGTCCCAGCTATGCTCTGCTTTGTTCCACTTAAGAGCACATCCGAGATGAGGGCATCTTTTGACAGTAGGACATATAAAGTTTGTCAGAGTTTCAAAGCCGTTGACAAAAAGCTGTGGTTTTATAATACTTCTAGAGGGGTCAAAGATTTTGTCAAATTCATTTACTTTGTCTTGCACAAGGTCTGTCAGAATATCGGCTGCCACCATTGAAGATGTCATACCCCATTTGTTAAACCCTGTCGCAACATACAAGTCGGGAGTTTGCCTTGAATACATGCCGATATAGGGGATACCGTCAAGACTTATGCAATCCTGAGTTGCCCATCTGCATATCTCTGTGCTGTCTTTGTAATATCTCTTTGTAAAGCTTTCAAGCTCTGTGTAACTGCCACCCTTTTTGCCTGTTCTGTGACCGCCGCCGCCAAGCAACAACAAATCTTTATAGCTTCTGAAGGACATGCCCTTATCGTTCTCGTCAACATACATCCCGTCTATACTTTGGGCACTCTCAAGGACGAGGACATAAGAGCGATGCTGATAAAGCTTTAAAAAATAGCTGCCATGTTTGTTGATAAAGGGGAAGTGGGTGGCAACGATAATTTTCTTTGCGGTAATTTTGCCATTATCTGCGATTGCCCTGTGGGGTGTGATATCGCGAATAAATGTGTTTTCGTATATTTCTAAATCTTTTGAAATTTCTGCAATAAACTTCAGGGGGTTAAACTGTGCCTGATTTTCAAGATACACACTGCCTGCTACGTCAAAAGGAAGCTCTGTTTTTGCGGTAAAGCCTGCAGATGCCCCAAGAATATTGAGGGCTTTGACCTCTCTTTCAATTTTATCCCTGTCTGTGAGAGAATATGTGTATGCGGTCTTTGTTTCATAGTCGCAATCAATATTTTTACAAATATCTCTGTATTTTGATACGGCAATTTCGTTTGCATAAAGATACCCCTGTGCAATATCCTTGCCACAGGTTTTAATAATCTTGTCGTAGACAAGAGAATGAAGAGAGGTAATCTTTGCAGTTGTATTTTTTGTAATTCCTGATGCAATTTTGTTGCCTTCAACAATTATGCAGTCAACGCCTGATTTTTTAAGCATATATCCGCAAAGCAGCCCTGCCATACCGCCGCCAATGATTAAAACATCGGTTGTTTTGTTGCCATTCAGCCTTTCAAATTCAGGCAGTTTTGTGCCACTCTGCCATATCGATTTATTCATATATAAAGCCTCCCAGTTAAAAAATATACGAATAGTATGCACAGAAAAATAATTATTAGCAACAAGAGAAGAATATAAGAAAGCCTGCGAATGTGTGCAACGCGTTTTGCAATATTCTTCAAAAATATCCCCCCTCAACCCATTGACTGCACAAATAAATTGTGATATAATAATACGGTCGTGTAAATCGGGGCGGTAGCGGTGCCTTGTAACCCTCAATCCGCTATAGAGGGGATGAAAACTTGCCGTGAGGGGCATCGACGTCCGGTCAGCCCTGTACAAGTGGCGTTGACGGTCCGGTCCTGCGCAATTGAAACCTGTGAACCTCGTCAGGGCGGGAACGCAGCAGCGATAAGCAGTCATTTTGATGTGCCGCAGGGAAGCCAGACCTGAGTTAACTGTACAGTCAGCGCGGGTGTTGTTGTTTCGAAGGCAAGACACGGCTTTTTATATATGAATTTTTATAAGAAGGTGAAAATATGTCTGCATACAGAGCGCTTTATCGAAAGTGGAGACCTATGCGTTTTGACGATGTAGTGGGACAAAATCATATATCAGATACCCTGCGTGGCTCTGTGGAGAGCGGACGTATCGCCCATGCATATTTGTTCTGCGGAACAAGGGGAACGGGTAAAACATCTACGGCAAAGATTTTTTCAAGAGCCGTAAACTGCGAGAGCCCTATAGATGGCGAGCCTTGTAACGAGTGTGCTACCTGTCGTGGGATTTTAGACGGCAGTATCTTAGATGTTTATGAGATGGACGCAGCCAGCAACGGCGGCGTAGAAAATATCCGTGAGATTCGTGATGAGGTTATATATACACCTGCGGGATGTAAGTATAAGGTGTATATAGTCGACGAGGTCCATATGCTGACGGAACAGGCGTTTAATGCGCTTTTAAAAACCCTGGAAGAGCCGCCGTCTCATGTTATATTTGTTCTTGCAACAACCGAGCCGCACAAGATACCACAGACGGTTTTATCAAGATGTCAGCGGTTTGATTTTCGCAGAATAGGCATAGATGATATAGCAAAACGAATAGAGTATATTACAAAGGCAGAAGGAATAGAAATTACCCCCGATGCGGCAGAGCTTGTAGCCGAGCTTGGAGACGGCTCTATGAGAGATGCCATAAGTGTTCTTGACAGATGTGCCGCCTTTGGCAAAGATATGCTGACAACAGATAAAATCTCAGAGATTGTCGGCATAATCGCATCAAAAAAACTCTTTGAGATAGGTGATGCGGTTGCATCGGATGATGCAAAGTCTGCTCTCTGGTTATCGGGTGATATACTCAGAGAAGGTGGAGAGCCGCAGATGCTGCTTGAAGACCTTGCAGACCATTTCCGCAGTCTTTTGATATGTAAGGCATCGGATAACCCTGCCGAGCTTCTTGAAAAAACCGAAACGGCGGCAGAGAAGTATTTGAAACAAGCAGAAAAATTTTCTGTCGAGAGATTGACCTACTCTATCAAAACTATTGGTGAATACCTGTCTCAGGCAAAGTGGATGTCAAGTCCAAGAGTTGCAGTTGAGATGGCAATGATAAAGTTGTGTATGCCTGTGTACAGTACAGATACAGAGGCGCTTCTTGCAAGAATTGAAAAGCTTGAAGCTCGAATTGCGAATTTGTCATCGGGCGTGGTTGTAACTGTACCCCCTGCGAAAAAAGAGCCTGAGAGGGAAATGGTGAATGAAGAAGAGCTTCCGCCGTGGGATATAGAAGAAGAGACAGAACCAACCCAAGCAAAGGCTTCTGTCGGGGAGTCTTCAGATTCTGCAGGCGGTGGTTGGGAGCATTGGAATGATGCCCTTGGTGAAATAAAAAAAGAGAGCAAGTCTCTGTTCGGATTTTTATATATAGCAGACGTGACGATTTTAGGTGATGACATAGTGATAAAGGTTGGAAGTCAGCTTGCCTATGATAAAATTGCAACGCCTGCAGGTCGGGATTATTTGTCAAAACTGTTCTCCCGAATCGGCGGCAGACCACTTGGGGTTAAAATTTCCGTAAAAGGTGTTGAAACCGAAGAAAAGGGTGACGGCGGACCTTCCATAATGGATCTGGCGGCCAAGAAAGACCTTTTCGGCGATAAAATAGATATTATAAATTAAGTAAGAGAGGTAGATAAAAAATGGCAAAGGGTGGATTTCCGCGCGGTATGGGCGGAGGCGCAAATATGAATCAGATGCTCAAGCAGGCACAAAAAATGCAGGAGCAGATGCTTAAAATGCAGGAAGAAATGGAGAATAAGACCTACGAGGCAACTGTTGGCGGTGGTGCTGTCAGGGTTGTTGTAGATGGCAAACGTGAGGTCAAAGAGGTTATACTAAAAGAAGAAGTTGTTGACCCTGATGATGTTGAGATGCTGCAGGATTTGATTGTGGCAGCGGTGAACGAGAGTCTTCGCAAGGTTGATGCGGACAGTTCTGCTCAGCTTGGCTCTATAACGGGTGGGCTAAATATACCCGGATTATTTTAAGATAAAAACCCTTGTCCAACAAGCGTGGACAAGGGTTTTTAATCTATAAATCCGTAATAATACAGGTACTGCATAAAATCGCCGATGGCATCGCCGGCTATAACTGCGATGATAATAGCCATGGCAAGGATGACAATGGAAGCTGCGGTGATAGATGATGAAATAATGTTCAAAATCTTTGCCGTGCGAAGTTTTGACTTTTTGGTTGCTTCATCATGGCAGTCGTTTGCCTGTATGGTTTTGATAAGAGCGATTATGCTCATTACCAAAGAGGCGATGGGTATGCCAAGGAAGAAAAATGAGCCTGATACAACGATATTTGCCACGGCCCACACAAGATATCCGACATGAGGAGCTTTGCTGGCAGGAGTGGATGAAATTTTTATCGTTTTTGTTTCTGATGGTTTGGTTTTTTTCGTCATTGCACCGCAGGTGGAACAAAACTCTGTGTTTTCGGGCAGTTGTGTTCCGCAAAATCTGCATTTGTCCATAGGTATCAATCCTTTCTATATGTATGTAATATAAATGGTAAATTCATATATTGTCAAGATCTGTATCGTAGGGGCGGATATCATCCGCCCGAACGCATTTATGCCATATGCTTGCAATCCGTTGCTGCCGAGATTATAAAATCGCAGTATTCCTTAAGTGCTTTGGGGTGGTTTCTTATATCGCAGTGTTCCATCTTGGGATGCACTGTCAGAGTGTAGTTGCGATTGTACTGTTTTAACTTTTCTTCCATCGGGGGCATCTGATAGTCTACAAAATGAGTGTCGTTTTCGCCGAAGATTAAAAAGTAAGGTATATTGGGGAGTTTGTCCGCAAAATTGACGGGAGAGAAGTTCCTCATTATTATGTCAAGAGGACAATCCTTTTCAATATGAGCCGAAAGAATTGCACGCCTTGAACTTATACTGTGATTGTAAAATTCGCTCATATCCGTAACAGGGCAGTTAAGTGCACACGCACTCGCCCTGCGCTTGCCGCGGACAAGGTAGTTAAGGGCAGTCAGTCCACCCATACTGCCGCCGCTGATGATGAGAGGAATGCTTTCGTCTGCGCCAAGTCTGTCATATGCGGCATCAATCACCTGCTCGTTAAATAGCTGAGAGTTTTCGCTCATCCAGCCCCAGACACTGTAATAGGGGTGGAGCCAAGCGATGCCGCTTTCTCCGAGTATCCGAGCTTGCTCAGAACTTTCGTCAAACATAGTGGCGTCGGTAAACCCGTGAAAGCTTACGCAGATTCCTTTAATTGGAATCTTAAGTGTGTCCTCGTTTAAAAAGGCAAAATCAAAAAGATTGTCCTTATTTATATGTCTCATAAAATCACCTCTGATTGCTGATGACAAGTATTTAAAGTACGACAACATTTTACTATAAACTGTGTGAAATATCAATAGATAAAGCATATAAAAATTTTTTGCGCAAAATTTACACATTTTTTTAATTTTTTATGGAAATTATTTAAAGTATATGTTACAATATAAATAGTATGTTTAAGGGGAAACGGGGGTGAGCACAGGTGAGGCTTGATAAATATCTTGCAGACTGCGGTGTTGGCACAAGGAAAGAGGTAAAAAAGCTTATCCGCTCAGGCACTGTTACGGTTGACGGCAGGAGTGTAAATACCCCTGAGTACAAAATAGATGAGGGCTCTGCAAAGGTATATGCAGACGGACGGCCCTTGGTATATAAAAAATACGTCTATCTTATGCTTAATAAGCCATCGGGATATATCTCTGCCACATGGGACAGGGATATGCCTGTGGTTACAGACCTTGTGCCTGAGGAATATTCCCACTTTGAGGTGTTTCCTGTTGGCAGACTTGATATTGATACTGTGGGATTGCTTGTGCTGACCAACGACGGTGACCTTGCCCACAAGCTTACAAGCCCTGTCCATCACATACCAAAAACCTATTATGCAGAGGTTGATGGGATGCTGACAGATGATGATGTAGAAACATTCTCAAACCCAATGAATCTTGGCGATTTTGTGACAAAACCTGCAAGGTTGACTATAATTTCAAATGCAGATGACAAAAGCTGTGCCGAGGTTGTCATAGCTGAGGGAAAGTTCCATCAAATAAAGCGAATGTTTGAAAAGGTTGACAGAAAAGTGACCTATCTTAAACGAACTGCGATGAACAAGCTTGCCCTTGATGATGGACTTAATGAGGGCGAGATAAGAGAATTGACCATTGAAGAACTGGAGTTGTTGACTTGTGATAGCAAAAAGTGACAGTTTGAATAAAGGGATACTGCCAAGGGCGGCGGTTGTCCAGGATATATCAGGATTTGGCAGAGTGTCGCTGACGGAGGCGCTCCCTGTAATGTCGGCTATGGGTGTGGAGGTTTGCCCTCTTCCGACGGCGGTTTTGTCTACCCATACATACGAGTTTAAGAATTATACCCTTCTTGACCTGACAGACGAGATGGAGAAAATTATAAAACATTGGGATGAGATAGGCGTAGAATTTGATGCGGTTTACAGCGGTTATATGAGCTCGGCAAGACAGATAGAAATAACTAAAGAGTTTATGCAGGTGCAAAAGGCGAAAGGGGCAATCATAGTGGTCGACCCTGTTATGGGCGACAATGCTCTGCTTGATGTCAAGGCTGTATATTCAGACAGAATGTATGAGCTTATCGGCGGAATGAGAGAGATGTGCTCTGTTGCAGATGCCATAACCCCCAACCTTACCGAGGCGTGTCTGCTTCTTGATTGTGATTATCCAAAGGGTGCCGTCGACAATGGGCAAATCTGTGATTTGCTTAAAAGGTTGTCAGAGCTTGGGCCCGGGATTGTAGCAATCACAAGTGTTAAGGATGCCGAAAATTCTATGTGCGTTGCGGTCCATGATAAGTCAGAGGATATATACTTTAAAGTGGATTGCGGATATGTGGACAGGGCGTTCCATGGCACGGGAGACATATATACAAGTGTCTTTACGGCGGCGCTGATGCAAAAGATGAGCGTGCGCTCTGCTGCAAACATTGCGGCAGAGTTTGTAAGAGAGAGTATAGCAAGAACGGTCGAACATCCTTGTATGCCAATAAGGCATGGCACATTGTTTGAGTTAGTTTTAAGAGACGGATTTTTTGCAAGAGAAAGCTACGAAGGCAGAGTTGAAATTATAAAAGGATAAGAGGTGAGGCAGGATGATAGCCAAGATAAACAGTGTAGGACTTACGGGAATCGACGGATACCCCATAGGGGTGGAAACCGATGTGAGCAATGGCGTCCCGAGCTGGGATGTGGTTGGTATGCCCGACACCGCAGTGCGGGAATCTAAAGAGCGAATACGCTCGGCACTGAAAAATTCGGGGCTTATGATTCCCGGAAAGAGGATTGTCATAAACCTTGCCCCTGCCGATGTAAAAAAAGAGGGTGCATATCTTGATATGCCTATCGCCCTTGGAATATTGATTGCAAGCGAGCAGATAAAGGCGTGGAACCTGAAAGAGTGTTGTTTTTTTGGTGAACTGTCTCTTGACGGAAGTCTGAGGTCTGTTCGGGGCGCTTTGCCTATGGCGATTACCGCTTATCAGAGTGGAATGAAAAAACTGTTTCTGCCAAAACAGAACGCCCCTGAGGCGGCAGTTGTCGAGGGCCTTGAGGTATATGGAATTGAAAATGTAGAAGAGCTTGTGAGGATTTTCTCGGGAGAAATGGTGCCTGAGAAAACCATAGTTGATACAAATAAGCTCTTTGATAATGCGATAGAGAATATGCCTGACTTTGCGGATGTAAAAGGTCAGGAGAGTGCAAAGCGTGCCCTTGAGATTGCGGCGGCAGGCAGTCATAATATTTTGATGATTGGACCTCCGGGCTCCGGCAAGACGATGCTTGCACAGAGAATTCCGTCAATACTTCCTGCTATGACCTTTGATGAGGCATTGGAGGTAACCAAAGTACATAGTATTGCAGGGCGGCTGACTAAAGGGCTTCCTATGGTGGCAAGCAGACCTTTCAGAAGCCCTCATCACACTGTTTCGGCGGTAGGACTGACAGGCGGTGGTAATGGTATCCCAAAGCCCGGCGAGATAAGTTTGTCTCATCACGGAATATTATTTTTGGACGAACTCCCTGAATTTCGCAAGGATGCCCTTGAGGTAATGAGACAGCCTCTTGAAGATGGAACAGTGACCATTACAAGAGCAGGCGGCACTTATTCTTATCCCTGCAACATTATGCTTGTGGCATCGATGAACCCATGCCCATGTGGGTATTACGGAGATAAAAATCACGATTGCAGTTGTTCGCCGCAGAGGATTTCAAAGTATCTTTCGAAAATAAGCGGACCTCTTCTTGACAGAATTGATTTGCATATTGAGGTGCCTGCCGTTGATTATGAGGATTTAGGCAAAAAGAGCGCTGCTGAATCATCGAGTGAAATAAAAAGAAGAGTTGACAGGGCAAGAGAAATTCAGCTAAAGAGATACAAGGGTACAGGCATATATTCAAACAGTGGACTTGATGCATCAATAATTGATGATGTCTGCGAGCTTGACAGTGAGAGCTCTGAAATGCTGAAAAATGCCTTTGAGCTTTTGGGACTTAGTGCGAGGGCCCACAACAGAATTTTAAAGGTGGCAAGAACGATTGCCGACCTTTCGGGTAACGAAAAAATTGCCAAAGAAAATATTGCAGAGGCAATAAGGTACAGGTCTCTTGACAGAAAATTCTGGGCATAATAAACAGGGGGGATTGGCTTGAAACTGCATATTGTTCTGGTTGAACCTGAAATTCCGTCAAATACGGGCAATATTTCAAGAACCTGCTCGGTTATAGGGGCTTCGCTTCATCTTGTCCATCCGCTTGGCTTTGATATAAGCGAAAAACAGGTAAGACGTGCAGGGCTTGATTATTGGGATGACCTTGACCTTTATGAGCATCAAAGCTTTGCCGAGGTCAAAGAGGCGTATCCTGACGGAAATTTTTATTACTGCACAACAAAGGGTAAAAATACATACAGCGAGATTGATTATAAAGAGCATAGCGATGGAGATATATTTCTCGTTTTTGGCAAGGAGACAAAAGGTCTGCCGGAAACACTTCTTAAAGAAAATTATGACAGCTGTATAAGAATCCCTATGAAGGAGAATATGAGGTCACTGAATTTATCAAATTCTGCAGCAATCATAGCCTACGAGGTGTTGCGGCAATTTGAGTTTTCGGATTTAGAAAGAGAGGGTGTATTAAATGGTTAAAATTATTACCGATGCAGCAGCAGACATATCAAAAGAAATTGCAGAGGAACTTGGCATTGAGATACTTCCGTTTATGATAGCGACACAGGACAGACAAATTATTGCTGACGAGAACTTAGACCCAGAGGAGTTTTATGATGTTATAGAGGCTTCTGCCGAGGTCCCGACGACCAGTCAGATGAGCCCTGATGACATAGAAAATATTTATCGCCGTGTCGGCAAGGAAAGTCAGATTTTGCATATAACAATGTCAGCCAGAGCGAGCGGAATAAACAATACTTCCAACATGGTGGCATCGCAGCTGAATGAAGAGGGCTTTGATATTGTTGTGTATGATTCAACATCTTTTTCGCAGGCCTTTGGCAGAGCGGTAATTAATGCCGCAAAAATGGCAAAGGATGGCGCAGCAAGAGAAGAAATAATTGATTATATTACATCTGTCTACACCCGTGATACAGCGTATTTTTTGGTTGATGATTTGACTCAGCTTAAAAAGAGCGGCAGAATCAAAGCTACCACAATGGCAATCAGCAAGGCTCTTGACATAAAGCCGATACTGACGGTAAATGATGGCCTTGTTGAGGCTTTCCGCAAGATAAGAGGCCTCAAAAAAGCTCTGACCACGCTTGTTGACTTTATAGAAGAGCGAATGGATTCTCCTGAGGAGAACGAGGTTCTGATACTTCATTCAAGGGCGGATGATAAGGTAGAAATTGTTGAAAAGCTTATAAAAGAGAGAATAAACCCAAAGGCGATAGAATACGCCAAAATAGGGCCTGTTATAACCACCCACGCAGGGGTTGGGGTGCTTGGAGTTTATTTTAAGCACAAGAAACCATACGCTGAGTACGAAAACAAATAGGGGGACTTAATATGTTTCTTGAACACGACGAAATGAAGTTTGCGATTTTATATACCCTCGAGAAAAACGTAGAGCCAATCAGTATGCCCTCACTTTGTGATATTCTTACATGGGAAAAACAGGTGATGAACTATTTTGATTTGGCGCTTATGCTTAACGAGCTTATAGAGGACGGCTTTGTAGAAAGCAAGTTCTATCGTGATGAGCGTGCCTTTACCCCAAGCGAGAGAGGTAGGGAGACAAATACGTTCTTTTTTGAACGTGTGCCAAAGAGTATACGCGACAGGATTGACAGCGCAATATCTGAAATCAAGTTTGAAGAGCAGGTCAATCCCAATGCGGTAACGACAGAGATTATCCCTGTTGCACCACATCAGTATATGGCGTCTCTTAATATGCTTGATGCCAATTTACCAATGCTTGAGCTTAAAGTTTACGCAGGGTCAAGGCAGGATGCAGAGAATGCGTCAAAAATCCTCTCTAAAGAGGCTGATGAAATATATAAAACGATAATTGCAAAAATTACTGAAAATCAAAAATAACAAGACTTGACGATAGAGTGCAAAATTGGTATAATTATTAGAATGTGATTGCAAGGCTTGATATGGCCTTGATTTATATGAAAAAATGCAGATAGAAAGGCAATGAATATTATGGAAAAGCTTGGACTTAATGAGGTACGCGAGAGATATCTCTCGTTTTTTGAGAGCAAGGGACATTTGAGACTTCCGTCCTTTCCTCTTGTTCCCCAGGGAGATGCGAGTCTTCTTTTGATAAATGCGGGCATGGCACCGCTGAAGCCTTACTTTACAGGCAAGGAGGTTCCGCCAAGAAAGAGAGTGACCACCTGTCAGAAGTGTATCAGAACTCCTGATATCGAGAGCGTTGGTCTTACTGCTCGTCATGGTACCTTTTTTGAGATGCTTGGTAACTTCTCTTTCGGAGATTACTTTAAGAACGAGGCAACTGCGTGGGCGTGGGAGTTTATAACAAAAGTTCTTGAGATTCCCGAGGACAGACTCTGGGTGAGTGTGTATGAAGATGACGAAGAAGCTGTTCAGATATGGACAGAAAAGGTCGGTGTAAAAAAAGAGAGAATAGTGTACCTCGGCAAAGAGGACAACTTCTGGGAAATCGGTACAGGCCCTTGCGGACCTTGTTCTGAGATATACTTTGACAGAGGCGAAGAGTTTGGTTGCGGAAGCCCTGATTGTGCCGTTGGATGTGAATGTGACAGATTTGTTGAGTTCTGGAATCTTGTTTTCACCCAGTTTGACAAGGACGAAAATGGCGTATACAACCGTCTTGCAAATCCCAACATAGATACAGGTATGGGACTTGAGCGTATTGCCTGCATAATGCAGGGTGTTACCTCTATTTTTGAGGTTGACACAATCCGCAAGATATTAGATACTGCGGCACAAATGGTTGGCGTTACATACGGCGTGGACAAGCAGACAGACATTTCCCTCCGTGTAATTACTGACCATATCAGAAGCACAGTGTTTATGGTATCTGATGGCGTGTTGCCGTCAAATGAGGGCAGAGGATATGTTCTCCGTCGTCTTCTTCGTCGTGCGGCAAGACACGGCAGAATGCTCGGCCTTAAGGAGTCCTTCCTCTATAAGCTTGCAAAGGTTGTTGCAGGTGAGTCGGGCAAGGCCTATCCTGAGCTTGAAACCAATTTTGAATATATCGAAAAGGTTATCAAAACAGAGGAACAGCGTTTTGAAGAAACAATCGACCAGGGTATCGCAATACTCAACGATTATATTGTAGAGCTCAAAGAGAGCGGCAAGACCGAACTTTCAGGAGAGAACGCCTTTAAGTTATATGATACCTATGGATTCCCGATTGATTTGACAAAGGAAATCCTTGCAGAGAATTCATTTACAGTTGCAGAGGAAGACTTTAAGGCTCTTATGAATGAACAGAGAGAGCGTGCAAGATCTGCCCGTGGTGATATGGAAGGTGAAGCATGGAAAGAAGATATCTTTGCAAACATCGAAAGTGCGACAGTATTTGAGGGATATGACAATACAGAGCTTTCTGCAAAAGTTCTCGGCATCGGTAAGGATGGAGAGAGAGTTACAACTGCAAACGCAGGCGAAGATGTAACAATAGTTCTTGATGCAACACCTTTCTATGGAGAGAGCGGCGGACAGGTTGGCGACAGTGGATACATAAAAACAAACGGAGCCACAGTTGCAGTAAAAGATACAAAGAAGAGAAACGGTAAGTTCCTTCATATCTGTACAATAGAAAGCGGAAGCATAAGCGAGGGAGAAACAGTTTCTTGTACTATTGATAATGAGCGCCGTATGGCAATCAGACGCAATCACTCGTCAGCGCATCTTGTTCAGGCGGCACTTCGCAACGTACTTGGCAACCATGTAGCTCAGGCAGGCTCTTATGTTGATGAGGACAGAATGAGATTTGACTTCTCTCACTTTGCGGCAATGACTCAGGAAGAACTCTCTGCCGTTGAAAGAGAGGTTAACGAGAAAATTCTTGAAAATCTCGATATAGATTGTAGTGAAAAGAGCCTTGATGAAGCAAAGAAGATGGGCGCAACCGCCCTCTTTAGCGAAAAGTATGGCGCAACCGTACGTGTTGTAAAGATGGGCGATTACAGTCTTGAGCTTTGTGGCGGTACACACGCAAAAACCACAGGAAGCCTTGGTCTTTTCAAGATTGTCAGCGAGAGCGGTGTTGCGGCAGGCGTCCGCAGAATTGAAGCGGTAACAGGTATGGGTGTGCTCAGGCTTATTGACGAAAAGCAAGGACTTATAAACAGAACTGCAGCGGCTCTTAAGCTTAAATCTGCGGCAGAAATAGATATTAAGGTTGAAACTCTTGTAAATGAGCATAAAGAGCTTGAAAGAAAGATTGAGCAGTTTAACGACAAGATGGCGGCAATGCGTACAAAGAATATGATGGCAGGTGTAAGACACTTAGGCAGCGTAAACATTCTGACCGCACAGGTTGACGGAATGGGTGCAAACGAAATGAAGGCACTTGCCGACAACGCAAAGTCGCAGATGCAGTCAGGAGTTGTTGTGCTTGCATCAAACACTGATGGTAAAATTACATTTATTGCAATGGCTATGCCCGAGGCAGTAAAGAGCGGTGTACACTGCGGCAATATCATCCGTGAGGTTACTGCAATATGCGGAGGTAAAGGCGGCGGCAAACCCGATATGGCACAAGGCGGCGGCGTTGACACAATGAAGATTGACGATGCTCTTGCAAAGGTTGACGACATTGTTTCTGCTATGCTTAAATAGGAGGTAACCAAAATGAGTGATTGTCTTTTTTGCAAAATAAAGAACGGAGAAATCCCGTCAACAAAGGTTTATGAAGATGAGCTTGTATATGCTTTTTTAGATATTGACCCTCAGGCACCGGTGCATATAATCATAATACCAAAGGTGCACATCTTATCGGCAAATGAAATAAGCGAAGAAAACTGTGCAGTTGTAGGACATATCTTCTCGGTTGCGGCAAAGATAGCTAAGGAAAAGGGCTTTGCTGAAAACGGATACAGAATTGTAAACAACTGCGGAGAAGACGGCGGACAGACGGTTTCACATATTCACTTCCACCTGCTTGCCGGCAGAAATCTTCAGTGGCCCCCGGGTTAATAATATCGGTGGGATGTCAAATGTGACATTCCGCCTTTTTCGTAATAAATTCTTAATATAAATATTGAAAAATTACACAAAATCCCCTTGACTTTTTTGTTAAATCTGTGTAAAATTATAATGTATACTTCTGATTAGAAGCAATGGCTATTCATTTATCTTTTTGATTCTTTGATTTAATTTAGTTTATACCATAAATAAAATTTAGGAGGTGGCAGAGATAGACTTAAAATTAATAATTGTAAGTTCAGTTTTGATTTTAGTCGCAATAATTGCAGCGATTATTGCGTTCAAACGAGGATATAATTACAGAAAAAACTTTGCAGAAGTCAAGATTGGCAGCGCAGAAGAAGAGGCAAAGCGTATTCTTGACGAGGCAGTTTCAAATTCCAAAAAAGAAGCTGAAAACATTAAAAAAGAAAAATTAATAGAAGCAAAAGAAGAAATACATAAGCTCAGAAATGAGCTTGACAAGGAAATCAAAGAACGCAGAAACGATATTCAAAGACAGGAAAGACGAGTGCAGCAAAAGGAAGATACAATAGACAAAAAGACTGCGCAGATTGAAAAGCGTGAAGAAGAAATTCAGCAGAAAATGGTCGAGGTTGAAGAAATTCAAGCAGAAGCAGACCGTGTAAAGAAGCTCCAGATGGCGCAGCTTGAAAAAATTGCCGATTTTTCGATAGAGCAGGCAAAGACATACTTGCTCGCTCAGGTAGAAGAGGATTTGGTACACGATAAGGCGGTTCTTATTAAAACAGTAGAAGAACAAGCCAAGGAAGAAGCCGAGGAAAAGGCACGTAATATTATCGCCGGTGCTATTCAAAGATGTGCCGCAGATCATGTTACAGAAACAACTGTATCAGTTGTTTCCCTCCCCAACGACGAAATGAAGGGTAGAATTATCGGACGTGAAGGCCGAAATATTCGTACCATTGAGACCTTGACGGGTGTAGATTTGATTATTGACGATACACCCGAGGCAGTTATTCTGTCAGGCTTTGATCCTGTCAGACGTGAGATTGCGAGACGTACTCTTGAAAAGCTCATTACTGACGGAAGAATTCACCCGGGCCGTATCGAGGAAATGGTTGAAAAATCAACTAAAGAGGTTGAAAGCATAGTTAAGCAAGAGGGTGAGCGTGCAACCTTTGAGACACACGTTCATGGGCTTCATCCTGAGCTTATTCGTCTGCTCGGCAGACTTAAGTACAGAACAAGCTACGGACAGAATGTTCTTCAGCACTCTATCGAGGTTTCTCACATTGCAGGTCTTATGGCGGGCGAGCTTGGCGTAGATGTTACTCTTGCTAAGCGTGCAGGTCTTTTACACGATATCGGTAAGGCAATCGACCATGAGGTTGAGGGCTCTCACGTTACAATTGGTGGAGATATCGCCAAAAAGTACAAAGAAAACGATAAGGTTATCCACGCAATACTTGCTCATCACGGTGATATCGAGGCTAAGAGTATTGAGGCGTGTCTTGTACAGGCGGCTGACGGAATTTCGGCGGCAAGACCCGGTGCGAGAAGAGAAAATCTTGAGTCATACATCAAGAGACTTGAAAACCTTGAAGAAATTGCAAATTCATTTAACGGCGTTGAGCGTTCCTTTGCAATTCAGGCAGGACGCGAGGTGCGCATTATGGTTAAGTCAGACACTGTCAGCGATGATGAGACCATCTTGATGGCAAAAGACATTGTTAAGAGAATAGAAAACGAGATGGAGTATCCCGGACAGATTAAAGTAAATGTTATCCGAGAGCTCCGCGCAATCGAATATGCAAAATAAGATCAAAAAATGCGATGCTTATGCATCGCATTTTTTTGTATAAAGTGGGGTTTTAAAGGGGCGTAGCCCCTTTATCCGAGTTCCACGAAGTGAAACGAGGACTGCGCCAGGATCTGGCTGGCGCAACAAGGTTCGGCAAGACATATGAAATCTATTTCGTATCATACCAGCTCTTGCCGAAGTTCATATCTACTACAAGAGGGACGGAAAGTTTATATGCGTTTTCCATCTCTTCTTTGAGAATTTTGCCTGCAAGCTCTCTTTCGCTCTCGGGAGCTTCCACGATGAGTTCGTCGTGGACCTGAAGTACAAGGCGGGCTTTAAGATCCTCTTTTTTCAGTCGCCTGTATACATTTACCATTGCAATTTTAATAATATCTGCGGCACTGCCCTGTATGGGGGCGTTCATGGCAACTCTCTCGCCAAAGGCACGGAGCATATGATTGCTGCCGCTAAGCTCGGGAATATATCTGCGGCGATTTAAAATCGTGGTGATATAGCCCTTTTCTTTTGCATCCTCGACGGTGTTTTTCATATACGCAGATACATTATTGTAATGACTGAGATAATCATTTATATATTGGTCTGCTTCTTTACGGCTTGTGCCAATATCCTGTGCGAGGGAGAATGCGCCGATGCCGTAGACGATGCCAAAGTTTACCGCCTTTGCACGTGAACGCATTTGGGAGGTGACCTCATCAATCGACACGCCAAATACATTTGATGCTGTCTGCGTGTGTATATCCTCACCGCTGATAAAAGCGAATTTCATAGCCTCGTCATCGGCGATATGGGCTAGAACTCTTAGTTCAATCTGTGAGTAGTCGGCATCAATCAAACACCAGTCAGGCTTTTCTGCAATAAACATTCGCCTGATTTCACGACCAAGCTCTGTGCGTACAGGGATGTTCTGCATATTTGGCTCTGTACTGCTTATTCTTCCTGTCGTTGTAACCATCTGATTAAAGCGTGAGTGTATTCTGCCTGTTTTTGGGTTTATAACCGAGGTCAGACCCTCTACATAGGTGGATTGTAACTTGGTAAGCTGACGATATGACAGCACCTTGTCCGCAATAGGATGAACAGAGCGAAGTTTCTCCATCACGTCTACGTTGGTAGAATAACTACCGCGTTTGTTCTTTTTGCCAAAGGGAAGATTGAGTTTATCAAATAAAATTTCGCCGAGTTGTTTTGGAGAGTTAATGTTAAACTCCTCGCCCGACAGTTCATAAATCTCATCTCTTACCTGATTTATGTGGGTTTTGAGCATATCCCCAAAGTCTGAGAGAGCTTTTTCGTCAATATACATTCCCCTGAGCTGCAAATCGGCAAGGACCTCAAGAAGAGGAAGCTCTACATCATAGTAAAGAGCGCTTTGTCCGTTTTCTTTTATAAGCTCTGCCATTTTGGTATAGAGCCTTTCAATAATATAAACATTGTTATAAAGTGTCGAATAATCATCGGTAGAGTCTCCCCCGAGGAGAGCATCCATAGAAATCTGCTCGCTTACCCCTTTTGGGGAGTCTGTTGCAACTATAGCCGACAAATATGTGCGGCACAAATCGTCAAGGCGATATTCTGATTGTGTGGGGTCAAGAATGTATGCACAGAGCATAACGTCGAATTTTATGTTCTGAACGTTTATTTCCTTGTGGTCAATGCCACAGTCGGACGCATAAATTATATCTTCTTTGACATTAAACCCAACCTTTGCAATTTTACCGTTTTCGAGAAAGTTCACGATTGTTTTCTTATCGGCGTTTGGGCAGATAAGGGCTTTGTCTGAACCTTGCGGTTTTATACAAAGTTTGTTGCCATCTATAACATAACTGACAAATTCGGATTTTTCTGCAAAAGAGAGAAGTTCATCTATTGAGACAACGCTGCCATCGACGTCAATAACTTCTCCGCATTCTTCTGTAGGAACATTATCAAGATTCAGTTTTTGAATAAAAGAGCGGAAGTTTAGACGTGTGAATAGTTTTGCAAGTTCTGGTGCGTTATATTCCTGAATAAGTGCGGATGCAAAATCAAACTCTATTGGAACATTTTTGTCAATAGTTGCAAGAGTATAACTGAGATATGCATCATCCATGCCCTCGGTCAATTTTTTGCGAACACTGTCAGTTACCTCTATGGAGTCAATAGATTCATAAATCTTATTGATGGTGCCATAGTTTTGTATAAGTGACATAGCGGTCTTTTCGCCAATACCCCTGACACCGGGAATATTATCCGAGGAATCACCCATAAGCGCCTTTAAATCAATAAATGAGTCGGGAGAAAAGCCGTACTTCTCGGTAAATTCGGCTGCTTTATAGTCTGTGGTGGTAGTCTGCCCCATGCGTGTGATAACAAGTTTTATAGTCGTCTTGTCTGATGCAAGTTGTAAATCGTCCTTATCCCCTGTGAGGATTTTACATTCTACGTCAGAATCCTCGCACATCC
This sequence comes from Clostridia bacterium, assembly GCA_045587365.1. Taxonomy (GTDB): domain Bacteria; phylum Bacillota; class Clostridia; order Monoglobales; family Monoglobaceae; genus UMGS1820. Next base: position 1,733 of record JAZNCD010000048.1, on the reverse strand, counting down.
TTGCGATAGTTCCGATAATGTCATCTGCCTCATATCCGGGCTTTTCAAGGCATAGACAGTTCATAGCCGACAAAACCTCTTTTATAAGGGGTAACTGTACTAAGAAGTCCTCGGGTGCAGGTTTGCGCTGAGCCTTATATTGGTCATACATTTTGTGGCGGAAGGTTTTTTCTTTAACGTCAAAAGCAACACAAAGATAATCGGGGTTCTCTTCTTCGAGGTGTTTAAAAAGTATGTTTAAAAAACCATAGACCGCATTAGTCGGCGTCCCGTCAGGAGCCGTAAGCGGTCTGATTCCATAATATGCTCTGTTTAAAATACTGTTTCCATCAATAATTAACAACTTTTTCATTTTACTTTTCCTCTGTAAAAGAATTTTATTTCCCTTTTGCTGTAACAGAAATTGTATCACTGTACTCATCTGAATATTCAAAGGATATCTCTATTGCATATTCTGCAGCAAATGCCATCAGAGCATCAATGTTGTCTGCAGAGATACTTATAGTTATCACATCGTTGGTTGCGTCGCCGCCAAAACTTGCGGCAAAGACTGTCAAGTCAGAAACTATAATTGTGCAGGATGCGGGATAAGACGTAATCTCGCGGGAATTGTATGCTGCAATTTGATCTGTTTCTGTTACTGCAGAGCCACCGGCTGATGCAGGTGCGACAAGACTTTCGCTCTCCTCTGTGACTATATCGTTTTGGACTGTTCCGATGTTTGATGATTTCTCTGTGGAAACATCGTTTTGAGGTGTCTCGTTGACTGCAGATGAGGTGTCGGTTGTGCCCTCTTTTTGAATTATATCATTTGAGGGTGTTTCTGATTTTGATTCCGTTTTGTTTTCAAAGGTGTTTATATGTGCACTGCCGTTGTCATCAAGCTGTGGCACAGTTGACACATCGGTTTCGGCAGCAGATGTTTCATTATTATGTGTGTTGTCGGTTGTGTCTGTAACGACAGGTGATGATAAAATATCGTCGGATTTTATAAAGTTATCAAGCAGTCCGTTTGAGTATATACCTATTGCAAGCACTGCACAGGCGGCAAGAGGAAGAGCAACCGATGCAAATCTTCGCAAAGAGTATATCTTATTTGGTTTTGCCTTGCCTGATATTTTAGCAATCTGTTCTGCCACAGATTCTCTCAATCCATCGGGGGCTTCAACTTCAGGAAGAGAAGCGGCAGCACCTATAATAGATTTAATCTCTGCAAGCTCTCTGCTGCAGTGCGGACATATCTCAATATGAGAGCACAGAACAGTATTTTCTTCATCACTCAGCAAATCGGACACATAGTCAAAAAGCATTGTGCGATAGACCTTGCAGTCATTTTCTATGTGTTGCATATCAAAACCCCCGTATCTACTTTATAAGTCGTTTGTATAATTAGACTGTTATGTTTTAAAATAAGTTCCGTCAATGTTAAAATTATTTTCAATAATAATTTTAAGTTGTGCCCGCGCCCTGCTTATTCTTGATTTAACGGTGCCCTCTGTGCACCCTACAATCCGTGCAATCTCGTCATAGCTGAGCCCCTGAATATCACGAAGCACCAAAACTGCCTTGTGGTCAGGGTTTAGCATACCTATTGCCGATGCCACAATTGATTTAAGTTCTTTTTGTTCAGAGAGAGTCTCAGGCGAGGGAGAGGTATCCTCTACCTCGTAGGAATATTCTCCGTCGTCGGTCTCTATATCCTTATCAATCGAATAGTTTCTGTGACGCTTGAG
>JAZNCD010000047.1:0-10547 GCA_045587365.1 Clostridia bacterium | reverse complement strand
GTTCTTGCCTCGTCTATGAGTATACTGTCCACCTCGTCCACTATGGCAAAGGCGTGGCCTCTTTGTACCTTGTTCTCGGCGTAGATAACCATATTATCACGAAGATAATCAAAGCCCATCTCGTTGTTTGTACCATAGGTTATATCCGCGCCGTAGGCAAGCTTTCTTTCTTCGTTTTTCTTCTCGTGGATTATAAGTCCAACGCTGAGCCCCAGGAAGTTATATAATTTACCCATCCACTCGCTGTCACGCTTGGCAAGGTAGTCATTTACAGTTACGATATGGACACCTCTGCCTGTCAGGGCGTTAAGATATGCAGGTAGGGTTGCCACGAGGGTTTTACCCTCGCCTGTTTTCATCTCGGCAATTCTGCCCTGATGCAAAACAATGCCACCTACAATCTGCACGGGGAAGTGCTTCATACCAAGTACTCTCCAGGATGCCTCACGGCATACTGCAAAGGCTTCAGGCAAAATATCATCGACAGTCTCCCCATTTTGGAGCCTTTCTTTAAACTCATCGGTTTTGGCACGAAGTTCTGCATCTGTTTTGCTCTGCATTTCTTCATCCAGCGCAAGAACAGACTCCATAATAGGATAAATCTTTTTAAGTTCTCTGTCACTATATGTGCCAATGATTTTCTCAACAATATTTTTAAATCCCATACTGATTTCATTCCTCTCAAAATAAAGCTTTGTTCATACTATGTTTACACACATAACCCCATTTTAGCTTATCCTGATATTATATCACTTTTTTTATGTATTTGCAAGAAAAATATTCTATTTAGCATCCGCTATCTGTCTTTGCCGACGTTTAGCAAAACTATCGCCGAAACTATCATCAAAATTCCAAAAACAATGGACAGGCTAAGTTCTTCACCATACACAAGTATCCCAAGCACAGTTGCCGTCATAGGCTCTGCCGATGCCATAATCGACGACTTGCCTGCAGGAGTCTTGCTAAGACCCGTTGTGTATAAAAGATATGGTGCAAAAACCGTTACAAAACCAAGTCCCAGAAGTTCTGCAACAAGATTTGTATTTATATTATTACCCAAAACACTTATTATCTCTATAGGATTACACATTAATATTGTTGCAACTGCTCCAAATGTAAACGCATATAACGTCACTGTTATTGGAGAGTATTTTAAAAGGGCATTCTTGCCGATTATACTATAGAGAGCATAAGCCACGCCGGAGCCAAGTCCAAAGAGCACGCCTGATATCGACATCCCCTCGGAAGAAAATCCCGAGACAGCTGCGCATCCGCCAAATGCAAGCACAAGAGCAATTCCCTTTTTAATGGTAAACCTTTCTTTGTAAAACATAACAGATGCAATAAGCACCCATACAGGTGCAGTATATAAAAGTATCGACGCCACACCCATTGATATTCTTATTATGGCAGAAAAATACAACCAGCTCATCAGAAGTACGCTTAAAATTCCCATTCCTGCAAAGAGGTGTATGTCTCTTATAGATATTTTAAAGAGTCTTCTGTCCTTTATCGCCGCAAAAATAATAATCATAACAACGCCTATAATCAGGCGTAGTGCCGAAATCTGCATAGAAGTAAAGTTATATTCATTCAATGTGCGCACGAATATTCCCATCGTGCCCCACAGGATGCCTGCGGCAATGATAAATAGTGAATATATTTTTCTTTTGTTCATGATAATTCTCCTGCTAAAAAGCGGTGCATAGCACCGCTTTTTCGTCTTTATTTATTTACAACAAATCTTTTAACTATCTGCTCGTTGGCTGCGTTTTCAAGAGTATCATCAAGGGCTTCAAGCTCTGTAAAGTCAGAATATTTGCTCTTCATTGCCGCATTTAGCAGATAATCACACAGCACAGGATTTTTAGGAAGCAGCGGCCCGTGAAGGTTTGTTGCAACTGTGTTTTTATACACCAAGCCCTCAACCGAGCAATCATCTGTGTTGCCATAGCCGACAATAACCTTGCCAAGAGGCGTATACTTTCCTATATCCGTTCTTGACGGATGATTTTCAAAGCCAACTATTTTCTGCGTGAATAATTCCGATTCTAAAACTACATTACCGATAAGGCGCTTTTCGTTAAACTCGGCACAAATATCAAAAACTCCAAGTCCGTCAACTCTACCGCCTGCAGCCATATAATAATTGCCGAGCATCTGGAAACCGCCACAGGTTGCAAGCAAAACTCCGCCATCTTCAACATAAACTTTAATCTCTTCTGCCTTTTCTCTCAGGTGGTCGCAGACAATCTCCTGCTCTCTGTCAGAGCCACCGCCAAGGTAGATTATATCTGTATCTTCAATGCTAAAATTACTGTTTTTGCTTGTAACCTCTATAACCTCTGCTTCAACTCCGCGAAGCTTAAGTCTTGTTTTAAGAGCCGCAATATTGCCCTTGTCTCCATATAGATTTAAAAGATCGGGATACAGATGAATAATTCTGATTAATCTATCACTCATTTTCTGCACCTCCGCCATTTGATTTCTTCTCCATATCAAGAAGTGTCTCCTGTGTGGAAAAAAGCATTGTATAGTTTACAAGAACATAGCAAACCTCTGCATCTGTCCGTATAGCACGCTCTATAAGGCTCTTTATATTTCTTGAGACATTGTCAGGTGTTATGCCTGAGTATTTAAATCTGAGTGCAAGGTCATAAAGTCTCACACCCGACACAGATATTGTATTTAGGTTATTATCCTTTAAACTTTCAAAATCAACATCCCATATCCAGGAAACATCCTGACCGTCGCTTGGTGCGTCATTTACTGCGATTATAACATCCTTTTTGCGCTTATCGAGCATTACCGTCTGTATCGCCTGATTAAAGCCTGCAGGATTTTTTGCAAGATTTAAAATCACGGGCTTTTTGATATTAAAAAGCTCCATTCTGCCAGCCTGCGGCTTGTAGTCAGAGAGAATTTCATTAAATCCATCGGTGTTGATTCCCATAACAGAGAGGGCTGAGTACACTGCAAGGATATTATAGATGTTATAAAAGCCTCTGTAATTTACATCGATTTTTGTATTTTTGTTGACAGTAAACCTCATCGAGCCCGAGAGGTCAACATCCGTTGCATCAAAATCAATCTTTGGGCGTGCGTTACCACATTCAGTACAATAGTAATCGCCAAGCTGACTGTAATGGAAGTAATTATACGACTGCTCGTGACCACATTTTATACAAAAATGATTTTCCTTTGCCTCGTCCGTCTGCGGCAAAACCTGTTCTGATATACCATAGTATCTGGCATCCCTGCCCTCGCCAAACTGAGCGCTGATTGGGTCATCGCCATTTAATATGAGTTTTACACCATCTGCCATAGAGATAGCCTCGTCGATAAGGGCAGAGGTTGTCTCAATCTCTCCATATCTGTCAAGCTGATCTCTAAAGAGGTTTGTGATTACCATAAAATCAGGCTTTATATGCGCAAACACACGTCTTGCATACGCCTCGTCAACTTCAAAAACGCCATAATCTGCCGAAAATCTGCCAAACAGATTGCAGGACAGAACAAGGGCGTTTGCAACACCGCTTGTCATATTGGCACCAAGACTGTTGCACACAGTTGTGTAGCCACACTTTATAAGCGCACTGTTTAAGAGGTTGTTGGTTGTGGTCTTTCCATTTGTACCACAGGTAACAACAACACCCTTTTTAATATTCTTTGACAGTATCTTAATAATATCTGGGCAAATCTTCATGGCAATACTACCAGGGGTAGATGATGACCTTTTTCCCATCATTCTGCCCGCAACCGCAGCTGCCTTTGCCGCCCATATCGCAAGTAACTTTCGCATTATTTTCTCCTCAAGCTATCGAATTATTTTACCTCGTTTATATCAAAAGAAACCCTTACAAGTTCTCTTGCATCGTCAAGCGTCATATCTTTGTTAAGATACAAAATCTGTGCAACCATGTTACCAATCGCAGTTGCCTCAACAGGGCCTGCGTACACCTTTTTACCTGTGTATTCTGCTGTCAGTTCGTTAAGATATGCATCCTGACATCCGCCGCCGACAATGTTTATTGCAGATACCTCTCTGCCCGAAATCTTCTCAACCTCTGCAACCGCATCAGTATGTGCTTTTGCAAGAGAATGATAAACACTGTTGATAACAACACCAAGTTCGAGACCTGGCATTTTGAGATACTCTTTTATTGCATCAATCATATTATCAGGCGCAACAAAAGCCTGTGCATTTACATCAATATAGTGATACTTACCGCTGTCCTTTGCAAGATACATCATCTCGTCATAGGTCATTGACTTATTAAGGTTTCTGCGGATGTTCTGAAGCAACCACATTCCCATATAGTTCTTCAAGAAACGATACCTGTATAATACGCCGCCTTCGTTGGTGAAGCCTGCAAGTCTTGCATCCTCTGTTAAAGCAGGAACACCTCTCTCTGTACCAATAAGGCTCCAGGTTCCTGACGAAACATACATCGCATCTGTCTGAAGGGGACACGGCCGCAACCGCACTGCCTGTGTCGTGGCTTGCGCAACATACAACCTCTGCGTCAAAGCCTGCAAACGCTTTCATCTCGTCGGTAAAGTTGCCAATCTTGGCAGATGGTGTAAGCAATGTACCAAAGAGAGACTTCTTATATCCCAAGGTCTCTATGATATCCATATCCCATGTCTTTGTTTCTACATTTATGATTCCACCTGTTGTTGCCTCGGTATACTCGTTGGCAATCTCACCGCAAAGACAATAAGAGAGATACATCGGCATCATCATAAAATACTCTGCCTTATCCATCTTTCCGCTCTTTTTGTCACAGTAGAGCTGAAAAATCGTATTAAAGGTCTGTCTCTGTATACCTGTTTTTTCATAAAGACCCTGAGTTGTAAAAGGTTTTTCGACCTCGTCAATTACATCAAGGCATCTTGGGTCTCTGTAACAGAAAACAGGGTCAAGTCTCTTTTTATTTTCATCGAGAAGAACATAGTCAACACCCCATGTATCTATCGCAATGGTCTGCGGAATTTTACCGATTTTTCCACATTCCTTTATGCCGAGCTTTACCTGAGTTTCAAGATTATCTATATCCCATATAAATGACTCCCCCCTGCTTTACAAGGTTGTTCTCAAAGCGGTAAACCTCTTCTGTTTTTAAAACTCCGTCCTCAATCCATCCCAGAATATGGCGACCCGATGATGCACCAATGTCAATTGCAAGAAAATATTTGTTCATTTTTGTTATCTCCTTTGTTATATAAAACATATATTAGTTACCGATTTATCTTTTACGAAGTTATTATACTACTACGTATATTAAATTGCAATAAAAAGCTTGCTCTCATACAATCTTTTCTTATATCATAATTTGCTCTTTGTCAGCCACTGCGCCAGTGCCTCTGTTGCAAGTTCTATACCATATAGTGCCTCATCAAGACTGTTACCGCTTGTGCCGGTCTCTATTATCATCGACGCCCCTGTTGTGTGTCCGTTAAATCTCTCTTTTCTAAGATTTATATGCCGCATAAGAGTTGGGTGCTTTTCGCTTATCACCTTTTGAAACCAAACAGCGGATTTCATATTTGCTCTCCAATTCGGATGCTCAAGTCCGTTTGCATCTGTGCCTACCACAAACATCAGTTGTGCCGCATCCTCTCCGCTTATTTTAGTAACCGTTTTCGCCTTTGTGCTATCATCATAAACAATTGAGTCTCTGTGTATGTCAAAGACAATTTGTATAGACGGATATTTTTCTATGTAATCCTCAACGGTATTTAAAGAATGTGCATAAGAGCCATTAAAGGATGGTGCATCGTGAAGCACCTCATCGTGGATAGTCTCAATACCATAGCTTTCAAAAACTTCTTTCATCCGTCTGCCAACTGCCACAACATTTTGTGACTTGTCCTCGTTTCTGTCGCTCGCCGTGACATCATATATTTCCGCCCCTCTTGGCGCATAACTCTCTGTGGCGTGGGTATGGGTTATAAGAATTTTGGGGCCACTGCCACTTAAATCAAAGACAGGTTTACTTTCAAGCATTGTACTTAAATCTATACTGTATGAGGTTTCGTTTCCAATGGATAGAGCTGACCTTTGGGCTGCATTTATGCTTTTTATGGGAGCTCTTTTTTCTTCGGGTATTGATGCCTCCCACTCCTTTGTATCGAATACATTATTCTGCAAAGACTCTGCCCTGTGCAATATAATTCCGTTATTTTCCTGTCCCATACAATTAACCTTACAAAATACAATGGTGCCCTCAATTACAGATTCCGAATCTGTCGGCACAAAGCCAAAAACAACTCCGCTCGCCCATCTGTATACCGCATTTATGCACTTATAAAATATCCCATTATTTAAATTATATGCATCTGTTGCTATACTCTGCCTGACAATCTCTTCGCCCATCCCTCCATCATTTGAAAATCTTTGATACGCAGAATACAGCGACGATATGGCAACGGCGACTGACAATACAATTGTCATACCGCCTTTTAAGAATTTTTTGAAATCAATAACAACCGCTCTGTATTTTTTCATATTTTTCCTCCGCATATATCTTATCTTTAAAATATATGCCAAACGGAGGTAAAAAATCACGATTGTGTGTGAAACGATAATATGCGGACCGTCGAGGACGGCGTTCTCTGGGAAATCATATCCAACGGGCGGATAATATCCGCCCATACAAATTGTCACTCCAAGCGTAGCAAAGAATCTTTTATGCAAAAATTTCTATCAAATCAACATCCTCTGATTTGCAGAATACCTCTTTTCTGTGTATATCTGCCTCGTCTGCGTCTACCGATTGGTACCTCTCGCAAAAGGCACCGACAACCGCATCGGGCTTGATATTCCTCTCGCCCCCTGCATCTAACACAACCCTAAGAATCAGAGTGTTTATGTCATCATCAACTATCTCCCATGACCTGATATATTCCATAATATTTATGGGCTTGTCAATCTTTTTCTTTGTCTTTTTCATTATGACAACTTCGCTCTGTCCAAAAAAGTCCATTATCCACTTAGCTTCAATCCTGCTTTCTGATTTAAGCGTTATCAGATACTCGGCACATACTATATCTGCCGCCTTATGATTTATATCCCCTGCCGATATTATCTGTATATCAGGGGGCAAATTCATATTTAATTTTTTAATTATTCTCTCATCGTCGAGGGTATCATTTGTAAACGAAATATCAACATACTCGCACTCGCTTGTAACCCCAACGGGAAGCGGCAGGGCAAAGCTGAGCTTCTGGTGTGGGTTAAATCCTTGCGAATACTCAACGGGCAAACCGCTTCTCATAATCGACCTTGTAAAGCACCTGAGCAAATCAAGATGGGATATATATTTCGCCATACCCAGTTTAGAAAATTTCAATCTTCTCTTACTCAAAGCAAACACCCCTTCCAAACTGAGCCGCTCCGCAGGCGGAACATCCCTCTCTGCAAGAAGGCGTTGTCTCGCCTTTGTACGCCTTTTCTCTCTCACTAATCAAAAATTCTTTGCTGACGCCTATATCTGCATAATCCCATGGCAGAATTTCGTCATAGCTCATCTGTCTGTATGCGTAGAACTCGGGGTCGATACCGTTGATTTCAAACGCCCTCATCCACTTGTCATAGTCAAAAAAGTCGCTCCATCCGTCAAACTTGCAACCAAGCTCTACGGCAGAAATCAAAACCTCGCCAAGACGTCTGTCACCTTTGGCAAAGACCTCTTCAAGAAAACTCACATCGCTCTCGTGCCAGTTGTACACTATTTTCTTGCTCTTAATACTGTTTTTAAGCATCGCTGCCTTTCTCTCCATATCAGAGATACGGTTCTGCGGCTCCCATTGAAATGGCGTAAAGGGCTTTGGCACAAAGAAGGAAGTGCTGACGGTTACTGATACACTTCTGCCCTTGCGCTCCTCTATGGGTATCTCATAAAAAGCTTCTATAACCTTTTGAGCAAGGTCGCCAATACCAAGAACATCTGCATCTGTCTCTGTGGGAAGACCAAGCATAAAATAGAGCTTCATTCTGTTGTATCCGCCGCCAAAGGCGATTTTTGAAGTTCTGAGCAAATCCTCCTCCAAAACATTTTTGTTTATAACATCACGAAGTCTCTGTGTACCGGCTTCCGGGGCAAAGGTAAGGCCGCTCTTTTTGACTCTCTGCACTTTTTCCATAAGCTCCATAGAAAAATTGTCAACTCTCAGTGACGGCAGAGAGAGGTTTATCCTCTTATCAACCGTCATATCTAAAAGCCCGTCGGTAAGTTCCTGAAGTTTTGTATAGTCACTTGTACTGAGGGACGACATCGACATTTCCTCGTACCCTGTGGCGTTTATCGAATTTTGTGCAACACCAAGCAAACGCTCTACCGAGCGCTCTCTTACGGGGCGATATATATATCCTGCCTGACAGAAGCGACAACCTCTTATGCATCCGCGGAAGAGCTCAAGCATAATTCTGTCATGGACGGTCTCCATAAACGGAACTATCAGTTTTTCAGGGATGCAGGTATTGTCAAGGTCTTTGATTATTCTCTTTTTTACCTTTTGTGGTGCGCAATCACGATTGGGCGCAAACGACTTAATTGTATTATCCTCGTTATACTCAACATCATAAAATGACGGAACATAAATGCCCTCTATCTTTGCAATCATCTCAAGATATGCTTCCCTTGGCGCACCTGACTCTCTCCACACCTTGTAGACATCCATTATCTCGCTGTTTACTTCTTCGCCCTCTCCGAGGATAAAAAAGTCCACCAAATCAGACAGGGGCTCTGCATGATACGCACAAGGGCCACCGCAGCATACAAAGGGGGCGCCCGTCCCCCTGTCTTTTGTGCGCAGAGGAATCTGTGCAAGGCGCAGCATATTTACAACATTTGAATAGCTCATCTCATATTGCAAGGTAAAGCCCACTATATCAAAATCCTTAACAGGCTTATAACTCTCAAGAGACAAAAGTGGGATTCCCGCCTTTTTCATCTCCTGCTCCATATCATCCCAGGGGGCAAAGACACGCTCACACACTGTATCTTCGCGCTCGTTGAGCATATGATAAAGTATCTTCATACCAAGGTGAGACATACCAACCTCGTATACATCAGGAAAGCAAAAAGCAAAGGACATCATAGAGTCTGTCCATTCCTTGTGTATACTGTTAAACTCGTTTCCTATATATCTTGACGGCTTTTGTACTCTTTTAAGACAGCCTTCAAATTTTGTTCTGTACATACATATCCTCCGCAACTGAGTTTTGTAATATATTTCTATGTTAATATAATACACTATCGCATCTCAACTTTCAAGCATAAATATGGACAAATATAAATAAAATTAAGTATAAATAAAATTAAGGAGCGATGTTTTTATGTCAGCAAAGCAAACAAAAGACAAGGCAAATCGGGGCAAGTTGACGGAGGGGCTTTTCAGGCTTTTTATCAAACAAACCGTTGCAGTTTTTATCTGCATCGCATTTATCCTGGGAATGAAGCATTGCGGAAGCCCGATTCTCTCATCATACGCCGATTCCTTAGGTTATGCCATACGACAAAAGCCGGACTTTAAAGCTCTCTCTGTCCCTGTCGTGTCCTGGCTTGAGGAAAAATTGCCCTGTTTTTTTGCTTCGCCTGATGACAAAGATACAAATACGCCAAAAGAATTCGGTGACGAAATAACCTTTCAGTAACCACAGCCATGACAATAAGTTTACTTCCACATCTTAAAATCAATATATTATTTTTCCCACTTCTTGCCGCAAGCATTCTCGGCAGATATTTTTCTGCCCTTGCTTTGGCTTTTTTGTGCGCCATACTTCACGAGCTTTCCCACGTTTTTGCCGCGTGGCGTATGGGTGTCGGAGTTTCATATATCGAAATACTCCCCTTTGGCGTATGCGCAAGGCTCAAATCCGATATAATAAAAAACCCTGCCTATGAGATAATCATTGCACTTGCAGGGCCCCTGATAAATATTGTTATATTTGCAATCGCCTTGATTTTCAGATATAACCTGTCTGTTGACTCAGAGATTTTAAATTATTTTATAATCTGCAACCTGTCTATGGCGATAATAAATCTTCTGCCCTGTCTGCCCCTGGACGGCGGACGAATGCTTCGTGCATACCTGACATTGAAAACAGGTTCAGTTTTTGCATACAACTTTACCGTTAGTCTAAGCCGCATTATAGTGCTCATCCTAATCGGCGGCTCTGTGTATTTACTGCTTTCGAACAACTTTAACTTTTCTTTAATTCTTATCGGTGCATTTTTGCTTGGCAATTTGTGTCTCGAACAGAGAAATGCAACAAAAAACACCCTAAGAGAGCTGCTGTTTTATGAAGACAAATTAAAAACGGGTGAAATGACACGCTCGCATATTATTACAGCTCATAAATCAACTCCTGCACGAAGAATTTTGAAGAAGCTTTCATATAACAACTACCATATTATATGCGTTGTAGATGATGATTTAAGTGTTACAAAAGCCCTTACCGAGGGGCAGGTCATCAACGCTCTTACAAAGCAAAGCATCCGCATAACTCTTGGGGAAATATAAATTTCACAATTGCATAA
>JAZNCD010000046.1:0-13933 GCA_045587365.1 Clostridia bacterium | reverse complement strand
AGCCGCCTGAATATCGTTGACATCTACTGTGCCTGTTCCGTTTACATCGCCAATCGTTTCAATGTGTGCGATTGACGGATTTGTGCCGCTTGCAAGCTCAATCTTAGAAAGGGCAAGAGCCTTGTTTGCAGCAGTATTGAGAGTGTCGTTCTCTTCAACAAAGTTTACTTCCTTTACAAGGTAGCCATAGTGTTTCTTGCCGTCTGCAACAGTGTCATACTGAGGTGTCTTGTACATAAGTGCACTGTTGTATGCGTAAGCACGATTTTCGTCTGCATTGAGAAGTACAAGTGCATACTTGCCTGCAACGTATTCGTGTACCTCTACATCATCAAGGCTTACGCCCTTGATTCCGGTTTTTACTGCGTCGATTGTAAAGTCGCCTACGATGTCTTTACTGTCGATTACAAAGTCGCCTGTTGTTTCGTCGTATTCAACCTTGAACTCACCCTTGCCGTCCATATCTACGATTACATCGTAGTTGTACTCTTTGTCAAAGTATCCTTCTTTGATTTTACCTACATAGTCTGTGATGGTATCAGCAGTAGAAGGAGCGATTACGCCGTCGCCAACTGTAACATCAAAGGTGTAGTAGATAGATACCTTTGCAGTACCCTTGTTTTCGTCGTCTACAAGTGTTGCGTTGATTGTGTTTGCAGCCCAGCCTGTGTCAACTGATGCCTTTACTACCTTGAACTCACCAACATAGGTTTCTGTGGTTGTTGCAGTTTCTTTAGCAGTAAATGAAAGCTGCTTTGCAACCTTGCCGCTTACCTTGTCCTCGCCGTATACTTTAAATACAAGTGTGCCGAGTTCGGGCTCTGTAACTGTATCGTTAATCTTGTTCCATTTAAAGAGCTCTGTGTTGTATGAAACAGTAACCTCAGTTACGTTCCAAGCCATAGTTTTATCTACGTCTTCGATAGATACCTCTACGATAAAGCTGCCTTGTGGGTCGATCTTGATTTCGTTTGCCGCAACTGCTACTCCGCCAACAGGAGTGAGGACAGTCTTGAACTTGTAGTCATTATAGGACATCCACTGCGCAGTGTATGTCTCGCTTGCATATGCTGCCTCGGGAACTGCCTTGTCCCAACCCTTAAAGATGTATCCGTCTTTCTTGAGGTTTGTAGGTGCAGTGATGGAAGCCCCAAGGTCTAATACAAATGTCTCGCTGATATAGTTACCTGCATTTACACCGCCGCCAAAGTCAAAGACAACTGTTACCTGATCGCCAACTGCAGCATCAGGGATGCGATAATATGTGTCGTCATCCGGTGTGTTAATCTCGTTTAATATTTTTACATCGCGGTTTGCTTCGGGGTCGGCCGCTATTGCTGACTCTGCTGCTGCAACTGCGCTTTCAAGTGACCAATAATAGTTGTTGTTGTACTGTGCTGCGTAGGTTGTAACATTATCATCCACATTTATATTTTCTCCAACCTCGTAAACATAAATGTTAGTATCACTGTCTTCCTCGGTAGAGGAGAGAGTGTTTCCTGTTGCTGTGATTGCTACATCGTCATTGTCGGGGGTATAAGAAATGAGGGACGCATATGTGTCAGTAAGTGTATTGCCTGTAAAGGTAATGCCGTCTTTAGCGCTTAGGCTAACCATGCTGTTTGTAAATGTACTGCCGGTTACGCTGACGCTGACAATATCCTCTCCGCGTTCGTTATCGCTGATACCTCTGCGTGTCCAGTTAATGAATTCTGATCCTGTTATACTTACACTGAATTCAGGAAGAGGATTGCTTCCGCGATCTCCAAAACTGATTGCGACGCCTTTGACAACGGCAGTGTTACCGATAAAGGTACAGCCTTCAACGGTAAGAGCTGAATTTGCCGAGATGGCACGCATCCATTGGAGGGTGTTGCCGTTGCGGTCAACCGGAGTAGCGGAACTCATATCAACGGTAAGGTTTTTAAATGTAACAGGTGCAGTAGTGCGGAATGCACTTGTGTAGTTGTTGTAGTCGCATATTTCACAATTAAATGTGATTTTATGATTATTACCATCTATGGTAGCAGGCTCGGTTATCGGCAAATCAGAGTCGTTTGCGTTTGTGTTCCAACGTTCTGTGATGGTAACATTATCAAGAAGAGTAAGTGTCTGATTTGCACCAAGTGCAGCGAGTGCTTCTGCGAAATCACCATAGAGGTCATCACCAATTTGTGCAACAGGTTCAACACTTTCGTATGTGCGCTTTATAAGGGTGCGCTCAGCATCGTCTGCCATAAAGGAAACATCTGATGTGAGAGTTGTCTCTGTAACCTTAAGTGCATAGCCGTCGAAAGCTTCTACGGTTCCTTCGTAGGGGTATGCTTCATCAAAAATGATTGTAAATTTAGCCTCTTTTGCGGTAAGCTTTACATCACTTAAAAAGTCTGCATCTTCGTCAGATATGTCAAGTGTGAGAGTTTTTCCTACTTCCATGGGTGCAGGCTCTTCTGCGCCATCCTCGCTCTCTCCATACTCGGTGTATAATTTAATTGTTTCACCTTTTTTAGCTGCTGCCATTGCAGCTTCTACGCTTGTATAGAAAAGTCCATAATCTGCGGCACTGCTGTACTGGAGATAAGAACTCCAACAGCTACAGGGGATTGCAGCGGGAAGGTCTGCGCTACCTTCTTTGATAACGGGTCCGCCAACAACTAAGTAGTCCTCGTCATCTACATAGAGACCTACATTGTAGTTTGCCTCAGATGTACCAACCCAAAACTTGTTGGCAGCATCAGCGGTCATAAATTGCCAGTTCTTAAATCTACCACCGGAAATCTGGCGGTAAGCGGTAGAGTCACCGGTACAGTTGATCCAACCGTGGAAGGTGCCGCCGGAAACCATCAGTTTGCCGTGACCTACATTTACATTTCCATTAAAGGTGCCACCGGCAATATTAACCTGAGGGCAATTTGTGCCTCTGTTGCTGCTGTAAACATTTACTGCGTATGAGCCGTTAAACACACCACCATTGATCTGGATAATAACACGATCTTTAGTAGTTCCGGATTTTCTGTAGTATATACAGGACTTGCCGGTCGCTGTAATACCGCCGGGGTTATTACTGTCTGCATTGACAGTTAAACCGTAGGTGGCTGTGCCTTGACCATTACATGTAATTTCAATAGCATGTTTACCGCTTGCGGCAGTCATTGTATATGTTCCAAGATCAAGTTTATGATGCTCTGTTGACTTAATTGTAACCACATCGGGAAGAGTAACGTCTGAGAGCAAAGTCAAGGTTGTGCCGTTTGTCCAGTTGGCAAGAGCATCGGCAATCGTTGTGTATTCGGTGTTGCCGACCTTTGCCACAGGCTCTGTGGTTTCTTCTGTAGTTTCTTCGTTGGTTACGGTTTCGTCTTCAAAAGAAAGCAATGTAGCCTCGAAGTCCTCTTCGGTTTCCTCATTTGCGATTTCTTCCTCAACGATTTCATCAATTTCTTCTTCGGGTATGACTTCTTCGGTGTTCTCAAAAGCTGCTTCTGCAGTTTCAAGGAGATTAGAAGCTGTCTCTTCGTTCTCAGCAAACACAACTGTGCACATTGTGCCCAAAATCATTGCGATTGAGAGAAATAAGCATAAAAATCTTTTTGTCATAGTCTAATGACTCCTTTTTATAATATATTTAAATTTTATTTTTTTTCAAAGTAGGGGAGGGTCTCCGCGCCCTCCCGTTGTATCTCTTTACAAATTGTATTTCCTCTTTCAAAGCATATAACCCATTCGGCGTAGCTGCGATGTACGACAATAACAATGCCCAACAAAACGCCTGTCGGCCTGGAGTGTAAAGGAAGAGGTTTTCAAGAGAATAAAACAGGCACGCCCTGTGTGAATAAATGTTTTCTCTTAAAAAGCATTAAAAGCCGTAAAGGTGCGTTGGGTGAGGTGTTATAAAATTGTCTATGTACTGTGATGTGCCAAATGGGTTATATGCTTTGAAAGAGGAAAGCCACATCGAAAAGGTGTATTCTGATTTGGTTAAGCCTTGTCACGAGTCAGGTTTCTCATTGTTCTGTCATACAGGTTTTCAAGCAGCATTTGTGTTTTGTCTTTGTCGTCCCATATTGCATAATCTATAACAAATGCAATAATCGAGTAGATGAAAATTTCTGCCTGGTCGTATGTACATCCAAAAATGTTTATGAGTTCTTTTGCAAACTTCTCGTAAAGAAGACGAAAGTCTTTTGATTTATCCCGCATACCCTCGCCATAGAGAGGGCTTGTAGTAATCTGAACCGCAAGGCGAAGCTCGTACTTATACTTTTCAACCTCGCTGAGAAGTGTATCAAAATACCTGCGGATATTGTTTGTATGAGCCAGAGTGTAGGTGAATAAAGCATCCACAACCCTTGAGATACCAAACTTGCCTGCACCTATCCATACATCATCTTTGTTCTCAAACCAATAGTAAAGACTGCTTTGAGAGAGCCTTGTTTCCCGACACAACTCGCCAATAGAAGCGTGTGCCAGCCCTGTTTTTAATAAATAATTCCATGTTGCGCATAAAATTTCTGCTTTTTTGTCGGACATAGTGCTACTGTCCATTTCTTTCAACCCTTTCTTGTATGCAAATATGCAACGTATTGCGCTTGTGTAATGGTCGTTACACAAGACGACAAAAAAATTGCCTGCAACATAATCGAAATTATGTGAGAAATTATTTATCCGGTACATATTGTAAGCTTATACAATATACCACGTTTAGGAGCGTTTGTCAATGATTTGCAACGATTTTTATAAAATTTATTACATATTACAAAAAAATTTACATGACAAAACAGACCGGTTAAACAAAATTCACACTGCCGGTCTTAAAGTTGTGTCATAATTTTGTTGAAATCAAAGAACCGCAGACAGCTTCCCTTGTCATCCTTGGCGTAGCGAAGCAAAGTCGAAGGATCTTTTGTTTTATCAAACTTTAAGATTCCTCGACAGGCTCGGAATGACAACCTGATAGTTTCTAACAAAACAATCCCTCAGTCTTTGCCTGTGGCAAATCCAGCTCCCTTTGCACAAGGGAGCCTTTTTTATTGGACTCTTTTTTGTTTGCAACATAATTTCGATTATGTGGGTTTTTTTATGCCCGTAAAAGTCCGAGCCTCTGGATTTGTCTGCGGTGTATGTCACCTGTCTCCATAGTATAAATTCGTGTGGTGTTTATGCTTGAGTGCCCGAGAATATCCGCAAGGCGGACGATGTCTTTTTGCAGAGAATAGTAAGTTCGTGCAAACAAGTGACGAAGGTTGTGAGGAAACACTTTATCCCTATCGACACCGGCGCTTTCGCAAAGAGCCTTCATCATTTTCCAGATTGAACTTCTGTCAAGTGGTTTGCCTGTTTTGGTTATAAACACAGGCCCGCTTGTTATCTCTTGTTCTTTTGCATATTCCTTCAACATTTTGCAAAGGTCTTTGGGCAGTATAATAATTCTCATTTTCCCCTTGCACCTTATTGTTGCCTTTCCTGATTTGACGGCATCTACGGTTATTGCTTTTACCTCAGAAACCCGAATTCCGCTTGAACAGATTGTCTGTAAAAGATAGTAGAGCCTTTTGTTTTTTGAGGCACTCGCAGCATCCAGCAATCTTTTGTACTCGGCTTTTGTAAGCTCTTTGTTTCTTTCTGCAAAAATTTGTTTTTGAATTTTCAGCATTTTAACCTTTAGTCCGTGCCACTCGTTGAATTCAAAAAAACTGTTAAGAGATGAGAGGATAGAGTTAACCGATGCCGGTGCGTAATTTTCGGTCAGGTATGCCTTGTAGCCAAGCACTGACATTTTGCAAAGCTCCTGTCCTGTAAGCCACACGAAAAATGCCATAATGTCACGCATATATTTTTCAATAGTGGCAGCGGCTTTTTCCTCCTCAATCAGATTTTGTTTGAATTTATCTATGATGTCTTTTGTAATTGTCATATCAGCAACTTCCTTCCTTAATATTATATAAATAATATTGTTATACTTTAAAGATAATAATATTCGGCGAAGTTGTCAATAATTTGCTTTTGTAAAAAGAAAACGATTGCGCAAAAAAGCAGCAATCGTTTGTTTGGTTTCACCTCCGGTGCGTACAATGTAATGTCCAACAATAATATAAAGACGACATATCGTCTTTATATTATATCACAATAGAGAATTTTGTCAAATGTTGCATTATTTGTGTTGACCTGAAACATACTTTGATGTAAAATTAAATCAAGGAAGTGATTGGCGTGAAAGAGCTGATAAGGAAGAGAATAAAAGAAAAATTTAAAACAATTGAAAAGTTTTCTGAGCATATAGGCGTGCCGCGCACCACGATTAATTTTATATTAAAAAATGGTGTCGGAGCATCGGGATATGAGGTTGTCAACAAGATTTTAAAGGAGCTGGATATATATCCAATCGGAAATGTTCCTGTTGTTATTGATGATGATTTGATAGATTTTGTGGGAGTGTACAGTTCTCTTGATGAAATTGGAAAACATACAGTCAGGTCTGTTGCCGAGACGGAACGCAGACGGATTTGCGGTGGTGTTTCAAATGATGCGCTTATTGCTGCATTTGGCAGCATAGATTTTGGCAGACAACTTACAAAAGACGAGAAGGATATACTTGATTTAGTGGACAGGATAAAGAAAAAGGACGACAATGAAAAATAACTCACCTAAAATTATTGCGCGCAGGACATTGCTTAAATATAGACTATGGAGATCTCCCTCGTATGAGGAGCTAAAGACAGTCATAGAATCAAAAGGGTTTGTGATTATAAAGTACAGCAGACACAACAATTCAAAAGATGTAACAGAGCTTATTGAAAGACTGGGTGTTCAAAGAGAGGTTGCAGAAAGAGATTCCTTTGTATACATAAGGGGCGGCCTTGGAATGGTTTTTCTGAATTCCGATATGGGGGAAGAGGACCAGGTTGCGCTTCTGCGCCACGAGCTTGGTCATATTATGGACCCTGAGCTTGGGATAAATAATGTGGCGCATTCAGGGGTGAAAAAAGAGGAGTTTGCCAATGAATTCTCATATCATTTGAAAAATCCGGGATTATTAACAGGGCTGTGTTCCCTGATAAGGTCAAAAAGTTTAATGATTGCTTCGTTGACGATGCTGTTTATATGTATGGGAGTTTTGGCGACGGGGTATCTATCAAAGCCAGACGATGCTGCGACAGAACATACATATTATATAACATCAGGGGGAGAAAAATATCATCGCAGCTTTTGCATAACAATAAAAAACAGGAAGAATATAGAAGAAATCTCTCTTGAGAACGCAAAAGAGCAGGACTATAAGCCGTGCAAGCTGTGTATTGGTCAGGGAGAAGAATAACCCAGAATAGATCTTGTATATTAATGAAGAAAGACAAATTTTTGAAAAACTGCTTTCGTAAAGGAACAGAAATTAAAAAAATTTTAAAAAAATGCTTGACAAATAGGTTTTGCCATAGTATAATGTCATTTGTGTTTGAAATGCACCTTTAGCTCAGCTGGCTAGAGCACCTGACTCTTAATCAGGGTGTCCGGGGTTCGAATCCCCGAAGGTGTACCAAAAATCCGTACGCGTTAGTGTGCGGATTTTTTATTTATTACCCATTCACTCTTCACTATTCCCTAAAAATATTTGAGCACGGATTTTTTGGAAAGTAATAGGTAATAGTGAATAAGGAAGAAGTTAAGGTAGCTTTGCTTACGCAAAGCAAAATTTTAAATATCTCAATGGTTCTGCTTTGCCAGAAAAAAGACAGATTTCGACAAAGAAATCTGTCTTTTTTTCAGCTAAATTCGCCTGATGGCTTGTAGGGGACATTTACGGATGTCCCGCGGGCGGTTCACGAACCGCCCCTACGATGCACTTTGCACACTTGTTGTAAAATTTAGCTAAAAAGTTTGGTATCTAAAATATTCCCTGATTCTATATAAAATTTATGCGATAACGTAGGTATGGCACGCTATGTCACTCCTTTGTGTGTTAGGATAAAATCAAAAACACTAAAAGGAGAAATTAAGAGTGTCAAAAGAGAATGAAAACAAGAAGTGTGACGGACAAAACAGATGCAGGAGATGCGACAGACCGCTCAAAGATCCAACCGCAAACTATGGCTGGTGGTGTGCACAAATAGTAGGACTTGACAGATATAAGCAGGTAGTTTCGTCTCTTGACGAAAATGCAACGGAGGTGTATAATCGTTATATTGTAGATTATTTGTATAGGGATTGTCAAACACCTGCAAATAATGTTGCAATAGTAAGCTATAACGATCAAGAACCTGCAAATCAAGGAGCAGTGGGTATTTTAAACACGGGATATGATGAAGCCGGTGTATGGCATAATTGGGATGCAGAAAGATATGGGACAGATTCACCTGAATATAAAATGCTTACGTGATTAAACAAAGCATATGAACGAGCAAATACCTACGGGCATTGGCAAGGCGACAAGGAACGAATTGCGCATTTAGCAGCTACACTGAAAGTTACCGACACAAGAATTACATCTGTAATTCTGCTTAATAATTCTGAGGGAGCAGGGGGAGCCGGTCATAATGCTTTATTGCTTATGAATCCGCATGGACAGGGGTTTTTGTTCAGTTACTATGGACCTGAAAATTATCCATGGGATGATACCGGAGAAATGAGATTTTCTGTTTTATCTGCAGATGAGGTAGACGAAATTAAGGATAGAAGCGGAGAAGTAAAAGAAGCAGTAACCATATACGGAGATAGACGTTGGGAAAATGGCAAAGCTGCATATGACAGATTTGTATGGTGCGATGCACCGAATATGGAAGCAGGAAAGCGTATGCTTCAGTATGCTGTGGATATGTTTGTGAATCCAGGTGACTATAATTTGTTTGGACAACAATGCGACTATGTTGCTTCAAAGATTTTATCCGCCGGGGGAATAGGATATGAAAACAAACTACTTCCTAATAATTCATACGAATTGTATAAGCAAAATAAAACTTATTGGATGAACGAAACCGGTGTAAGTCGAGGTGTTGAGTTATGATAAAAAAAATATTATTAAGATCAGTTAATTTTATTGCTATACTCCCATTTATAATTTTTTTTAGGCGTGGTGTATATGTTGCAATATATATGGTTCCTGTCATAATTATATTATCCATGATAAATACCTTGTTCTCGCAAGGTATAAAAGATTTTTTAATTAAAAATTTATTTCTTGGGATATCTAATATAGCAGGAATTTTAATTAATAGTTTGCTATATTTTATATTTATTTGTTATGATGGTGCGGGTGTAGGTGTTATGCTGATCGAAGTTTCTGTTGCTTTCATATATATAGTAATACTTTCTATAATTGGATTAATAATTAAAAGTTTTATATTAAAACTCAGAAATAAGTAAAGGCATCTAAACCATTCGGCTCTTCCGGAAAAAGCATCGACTTTTGTCGGTGCTTTTTTCAATTGTAATTGTATTTTAAACAATTTAAAAAATTTTTCTTGACAAGCCCCGAATTCTGTGATATTATAGATTGTACCTCTGCGAAGAGGGTTTATTTGTGTTGACAAAAGCCTTGCTTTTGAAATTGATAACAATGAGGTGAAACAAATGCAAACCAAAATTACATTGGCGTGCACAGAGTGCAAGCAGAGAAATTACGATACAACAAAGAACAAGCAGAATTGCCCCGACAGACTTGAAATGAACAAGTACTGCCGTTTTTGCAAAAAGCACACCTTGCATAAGGAAACCAAATAAGGTTGAGGAGTGAAAACTATGGATCAGGCAAAGCCAAATGTTTTTACCAGAATGGTAAATTATTTTAAAGAAGTTAAAGCCGAAATGAAAAAGGTAGTTTGGCCTACCTTTGCAAAAATAAGACAGAACACAATCACCGTTATTATATATGTTTTGATTGTTGGTCTTGTTATCTGTGGGCTTGACTGGCTGTTCACATGGCTCATGTCTTTGTTTTATTAACAGATAACTTATAGGAGGGAAGGGAATTTTTCCCGAATATTATGGCTTCAAAAGACGCAAAATGGTATGTTGCACATACTTATTCAGGCTATGAAAATAAAGTAATGGCTGACATAATGAAAACCGTTGAGAACAGAAATATGTCTGAGATTATTCAGGAAATTAAGGTTCCAATGGAAGAGGTTATCGAAATGAAGGATAACCAGAAAAAAGTTGTTGAGCGTAAAATCTTCCCCGGCTACGTTATGATTAAGATGATTATGACAGATGAGAGCTGGTATATCGTAAGAAACTGCCGCGGCGTTACAGGATTTGTAGGTCCTGGTTCTAAGCCGGTGCCTCTTACCGATGCCGAGGTTGAGAGCATGGGTCTTGAACACAAGACCATTGAGCTTGATTTTGCGGTTGGCGACAACGTTAGGGTTAAGTATGGTCCGCTTGAGGGATTTGTCGGTGTTATTACCGAAATCCAGATGGACAAAAAGAAAATCCGCGCAAAGGTGTCTATGTTTGGCAGAGACACCGATGTAGAGCTTGAATTCAATCAGATAGAAGCTCTGGTGTAAATTTATTATTTTGTTACCCACACGGCTGAGTCCGTATTTATATTCCGTCGCATTGCGGCGGTCTGTGGGAGGGAAGGTTCATGAGAATCTCCCGATAATACCACGTTTGTGAAATGAGGAGGTGTATCACAATGGCACAGAAAATCACAGGGTATATTAAGCTGCAGATTCCTGCCGGCAAAGCTACTCCGGCTCCACCAGTTGGTCCGGCTCTTGGTCAGCACGGTGTTAACATTATGGACTTTACAAAGCAGTTTAATGAAAAAACTCAAAAGGATGCTGGTCTTATAATTCCGGTTGTTATTACCGTATATCAGGATCGTTCCTTCACCTTTATCACTAAGACTCCACCCGCACCAGTTCTTATCAAGAAGGCTTGTAAGATTCAGAGCGGAAGCGGTGTTCCCAACAAGACAAAGGTGGCTCAGCTCAGCAAGGCTGATTTACAGGCAATTGCAGAGCAGAAAATGCCCGACCTTAATGCTGCTTCACTCGAGGCTGCTATGTCAATGGTTGCAGGCACAGCTCGTTCAATGGGCGTAACTGTTGAAGAATAATTCAACAGTCTTAAAAATAGTGGGAGGGGCGCAAAGGGCGCTCTGCAGAACCACCATAGGAGGATTTATAATTGAAGAAAGGTAAAAAGTATCAGGAAAGCGTAAAGCTTCTTGAAAAGGGAAAGCTCTACGACACCGTTGAAGCTTTGGAGTTGGTTTGCAAGACTGCAACCGCAAAGTTTGACGAAACTGTTGAACTTCACGTTAAGCTCGGTGTTGACTCAAGACACGCTGACCAGCAGGTTAGAGGTGCGGTTGTACTTCCTAACGGAACCGGTAAAGATGTTCGTGTTTTGGTTTTTGCACGTGAGGGCAAGGCTGATGAAGCTAAGGCTGCAGGTGCAGATTATGTTGGTGCAGAAGAACTTGCACAGAAGATTCAGACCGAAAACTGGTTTGATTTTGATGTTGTTGTTGCAACACCTGATATGATGGGTGTTGTTGGTAGAATCGGTAGAATCCTTGGTCCTAAGGGTCTTATGCCAAACCCAAAGGCAGGTACTGTTACTCCTGATGTTGCAAAGGCTATTGCTGACATCAAATCAGGTAAGATTGAGTACCGTCTTGACAAGAGCAACATTATTCACTGTCCTATCGGTAAGGCATCATTTGGTGCAGAAAAACTTTCTGTAAACTTTGAAGCTTTGATGGGCGCAATTATTAAGGCTAAGCCGGCAGCTGCAAAGGGTCAGTATTTAAGATCTGTTACAGTTGCATCTACAATGGGTCCCGGTGTTAAGGTTAACCCGAATAAGCTTGGTTAAGCATTAAATTAAGTAAAAAACAAATTATATATAGTTCCGCAGACAGCAGGTGGCTTTGCCGTAAATCCTGCCGAGGAAGAAATGCATTTATGCGTGTATCCCCGTTTGTCTGTCGATAAGCGGGGTTTTTCCGATTTTTCGGTGATTCCCATAGCGGAATAAAAGAGAAAGGAGGATATCACATTGCCAAGTCAGAAAGTATTAGAAAGCAAAAAGGCGATAGTTGAACAACTTAAGGAAAGATTTCAGAATGCTCAGGCGGGTGTTCTTGCCGATTACAGAGGTCTTACTGTTGAACAGGATACTGCTCTTCGTGTAAAGCTCAGAGAGGCCGGCGTTAATTACACTGTTGTAAAGAACAACCTTACTCGTTTTGCTGCAAATGAAGTTGGTCTTAATGAACTTGACGGAGTTCTTCACGGACCTACTGCTATCGCAACAAGCGATACAGACGTTGTGGCTCCTGCAAAAGTTCTTGTTGAATTTGCAAAGGATAACGAGGCGCTTGAAATTAAGGGCGGTTTTGTTGATGGTAAGGTAATTTCTATTGATGAGGTTAAGACCTATGCGGCTATCCCATCAAAGGAAGTTCTTATCTCAAAGATGCTCGGCTCATTGCAGTCACCTATCTCTGCACTTGCTCGTACATTGCAGGCTATTGTTGATGAGGAGGCTGTTCCCGGCGCAAAGGCTGCTGCTGAAGAAGCTGCTCCTGCCCAGGAAGCTGCTCCTGCTGAAGAAGCTACTCCTGCTGAAGAAGCTGCTCCTGCTGAAGAAGCTGCTCCTGCTGAGGAAGCTGCACCTGCAGAAGATGCTGCACCTGCAGAAGATGCTGCATCTGCAGAAGAGGCTGCTCCTGCTGAGGAAGCTGCAACCGAAGAGTAATCTATTAATGATTGCTTAGATTTAATTTAAAAACTTTTTAGAAAATTTATAAAAATGGAGGATTTAAAAATGGCTGATATCACAAAGATTCTTGACGAAATAAAAGAATTAACATTACTCGAAGTAAATGATTTAGTAAAAGCATTGGAAGAGGAGTTTGGCGTTTCTGCTGCTGCTCCTGTAATGATGGCTGGTGCAGTTGCCGGTGGCGCTGCTGCTGCTGAAGAAAAGAGCGACTTTGATGTTGTTCTTGCATCTGCAGGTGATCAGAAGATTAAGGTAATCAAGGTTGTAAGAGAGATCACAGGTCTCGGTCTTGCTGAAGCTAAGGCTGTAGTTGACGGCGCTCCTAAGACACTTAAAGAAGGTGTAGCTAAGGAAGAAGCTGAAGAAATGAAGGCTAAACTCGAAGAAGTTGGCGCAACTATCGAACTTAAATAAGTTTAGATTACATCAAAACCCCGACCAATTTGGTCGGGGTTTTTGTTATATTAATATTTCTCTGCAAAGAGAGTCATTATCTTGATAGAATTTTCTGCCGCAAGAGCGGCAAATTCAGGAAATGACATATTGGCGTCATCATCGCCGCCATCTGAAATAGTGCGAAGAACTGCAAAGGGTACATCGTTTAGCTGACATACATGGCCTATTGCTCCGCCTTCCATCTCACAGGCTGCGGCACTAAATGTGTCAATAAGCCATTGCTTTTTTTCGTTTGAGTTTATAAACTGGTCACCCGAGGCTATCACCCCTGTAATGCAGTTTATACTACATTTTTTAACGCATTCCTCAATCAGAGCTTTTGCACTATCATCACACTTGATTTCAATTCCGTCTATGCCGCAGATGTAGCCTTGTTTGAAGCCAAGGGGCGACATATCCATATCGTGTTGAACTACAGCATCAGCAATCACGGCATCTGCAATTTTAAGCCCCTCTGCAAGACCCCCTGCAACACCTGAGTTTATAATTACGTCAGGATGATATGCCATAATCATTGCCTGAGCGCACATAGCGGCATTGACCTTGCCCTCGCCACAGACTGCAACTACTGCGTCTTTGCCACAGAGCCTGCCTTTTGTAAATGTTGTCTTGCCAATTTTTGTATCAATTGTATCTGTCATAAGCTTGCGCAGACCATCAACCTCGATTGTCATTGCACCGATAATTCCTATCATAAAAATCTCCATTCCGCCGCCATACGTTGGCATAAATAGTAATTAAAAGT
>JAZNCD010000045.1:0-15510 GCA_045587365.1 Clostridia bacterium | reverse complement strand
TAAGAATGAATTTTAATACTTTCAACCTGTGTGTCAAGACTTGCAGCAATCGCAGATGCAAATATGGCAATTAAAGTGTTCTCGTCTTTTACCTCTTTTGCAAACTGTCTGTTTTGCATTGATACCGCCGGTGTTATGTTTGTGCTTTCGTTTGCGCTCTTTTCGGTCTTAACCTTTCCGGCATTTTCCTTATAGAATACTACTTTCATAATCATCATGGTAATCATAAGGATGATCAGAACCGAAAATACTATTATAACACCAACCGCCGTTACACTCACGCCTTTTTGTACCGCTTCTGATAAAGACATTTTTCTTCCTCCTTCAATTATTATTTATGCTTTAATTTATTTACATTTTTTGATTTGGCAGAGCCTCTTCCTCTGCCCCCTGCGGACTTGCCGCCAAGTATTCGCTTACTGTTTTCGGCAGACGTCTTTTTGTCGGTGCCGATTTTCTTGAGCATATTTACCTCCGGCTCTGTCAGCTTTCTCCATCTTCCCATAGGCAAATGTCCAAGTCTGAGACCCGCCTCTTCAGTGCGCTTAAGTTTTTTAACTATGCATCCGACCTCTTCAAACATTCGTCTGACCTGTCGGTTTCTGCCCTCGTGAATTGTAATCTGTACCTTTGCGCCATACCTTGTGGCACCAATAACCTCAACCTTGGCAGGGCTTGTCCTCACGCCGTCAAGCATAACTCCCCTGCGAAGCTGAACAAGAGTTTCCATACCAATATTGCCTGTTACCTCTGCAATATATGTCTTTTCTATATTATTCTTAGGATGGGTTATCTTGTATGTCAGGTCGCCATCGTTTGTCATAAGCAAAAGACCCTCTGTGTCATAATCAAGACGCCCCACCGGATATATACGTACAGGGATTTCATCAACAAGGCTCATAACAGTGTCGCGCCCCTTGTCGTCAGAAACAGTAGTAACAAATCCCTCAGGCTTGTTAAGCATAATATATATCATTTTCTTTTGCGCTCTTACCTGTACACCGTCAAATTCTACAATGTCGTTCTCTTCGTCGACTTTTACACCCATCTCACGGATAATGCTTCCGTTTACGCTGATGCGCCCCGCCTTTATAAGGTCCTCCGCTCCGCGTCTTGAAGCCACTCCGCAATCAGCAAGAAATTTTTGTAATCTTATCACGATTTATCAAACCCTTTTGTTATTTTATCGTTGTTAAAAAGATTTTTCTTCGGGAGATTTTTCAATTTTAGCCCAAATTCCCCCATTTTGTTTTATTATAACTTATTTACTGATTTTTTGCAATCCTTTTTTCCTATTTTAGAGTAGAGCAAACAAAAATTTTTTCAAAACATTTTGTGCATTTTGTATATTTTTTAACAATCTTTTTGTTCCGTCAAAAACAAAAGCCATTTTTTAAATGCCTTTGCTATATTTTCCTTTAATATTTCCCTGCGTTTTTTTGCCATATTTACGGTGGCTACATCGCTCCTGATTACAAGTCGGACATCCTCTCCTGAAATAAGCTCCGTGTTCTTTATCTCTCCTCTGTCAAGTCGAAGTGTCATTTTTCCGACCGTCTCCCCACGGGAAACAGGGGCAGATATCTCAGGATATATCTCAATCTCGCAGACAACATTCTCTCCCTCTTTGAGTGGAAAATATACATCCCTTTCGGGATATACAGGCGTCATTTCAGCATAGGAGCCAACTATCTCCACAGACGAAACAGGCTCATCCGCAAGTGCCAGCGGCGTATATTTGTAGTTGGCAAATCCAAAATCCAACATGGCGGCATGGTCACTCCAGTCATTGGGTGCATTTAAGGTTACAGCAATAAGAGTCATCCCGTCTTTTTTTGCGGCACTTACAAGACATCTGCCTGCCGCCTTGGTAAAGCCCGTTTTTACGCCGATACACCCATCATACATCGAAAGCAGCTTGTTATGATTGCTGAGCACTCTCGGATACGCCTTGCCCTCGCCTGCAATTTTGTAGCTTTTAGTGGATACTATCCCCAAAAACTCAGGGTTTGACAGTCCATAAGCGGCAAGGGTCGCCATATCTCCCGCCGTGGAATAATGGTTGTTACCTGGCAAACCGTTGGGGTTTGTAAAGTTTGTGTTATAAAGACCTATTTCCTCTGCCTTTTTATTCATAAGCTTTGCAAACTCCTCGCAACTTTCCGATATTTCTTCCGCTATCGCAACCGCCGCATCATTGCCCGATGACAGCATAAGTCCGTAGAGAAGCTCTCTCATTGTCATTTTTTCGCCTTTCTCAAGGTACATACTCGACCCCTCAACTCCTGCCGCAGACGAAGATATTTCTACTGTTCTGTCTATATTCTCTTCTTCCTCGAGGGCACAAATTGCCGTCATAATCTTGGTGGTGCTTGCCATGGGCATCCTCTCGGCAGAATTTTTGGAGTACAAAACACGGCCCGATTCCTTTTCTATCAGGATTGCCGATTGGGCAGACACCGACAGTTCTGTGCAATAGCCCTCAGTTGGCATCACCAAGGCATTAAATATAATTACAAGCATCAAAAGCATATATCGCATTTTCTTCATAAAATCACCCTTTATATCGCTGTTATTACACAGGTAATATATGCAAATTGGGCTTTTCCTATGCTTTTTAGGGTAGCACGGATTGAGTTTGTCATTCTGAGCATAGCGAAGAATCTTAACAATGCAACCAACAAAAGATCCTTCGCTGCGCTCAGGATGACAGATGTGCTCATATGTATATTGCACAATTGCAGGGTAGGGGCGCATCTCTGCCAATCCGTCTCGTCACAGGGCCTTTTCAGGGCGGATAATATCCTTTTTTCCGGGCGGATAATATCCGCCCCTACTTGACAAAAACAGGGGTTTTTAGTATAATAAACTGATGCATTATTTGGAAAATGCATTCCAATAAAGTAAGCATACAGGAGGTTTTTGGATTGAAAAAGTTTCTGGCTTTGGCAATGACAATTATTCTTACCTGCAGCGGACTCAGTGTTTCGGCGAGAGAGGTCTTTACGGACGTTCCCGAATCAGACTGGGCGGCACCTTACATTTATAATCTTGCAGACAGGGGAGTAGTCGGCGGATACGGCGACGGGACCTTTAAACCGGGCGACAATGTCCAGCGCTGCGAATACGCAAAAATGCTTGTAAACATCGCAGAGGTTGAGATTGTATCAAGCACCGTTTCACCCTACGTTGATGTTCCTTCGGATCAATGGTTTTTCCCTTATATAAACTCTGCGCCCTTTATCACCGGTTATGTAGAAAACGGCACCTTGTTCTTCGCACCGGAGGATGCAGCAACCCGTGAAGATGTAACGGTGGCAATGGTTAAAGTTCTCGGCATAAATGTTTCAGAGTATTCTAATGCCGCAGAATTTCTTTCTGCACGATTTTCCGATTGGAAGAGTATATCGACACACAACCTCAAATATATTGCAGCGGCTGTTGATAACGGTATCATCACAGGTGATGCAAGCGGAACTTTCCGCCCCGGCGACCCGATTATCCGTGCAGAGGTTGTAGCAGTTCTTTACAGGGCTTTTCCTGACCACAACAACGTAAAACCAAACAAGCTTTAAACTCTGCTTGTTTATGATTTTCTGCTTATACATCCCAACGCCGGATATCAGGCATCATAATTGGGAATTTTGAAAGGAGCATTTTTATGCCAGACATATGTGAGATTTTCGGAAGTATGGTCTTTGACAATACAACAATGAAATCAAGACTTCCCGAGGATACATACGAACAAGTTATAAAAACAAAAGAGGAAGGCGTGCCCCTGACCCGTGAGGTTGCCGATGTCGTTGCAAACGCAATGAAGGACTGGGCAATCGAGATGGGCGTCACCCATTACACTCACTGGTTTCAGCCTATGACCGGCGTCACCGCCGAAAAGCACGACAGCTTTATTGCACCGGCAGAAGATGGCAAAATTATTATGGAATTCTCAGGCAAAGAGCTCATCAAGGGCGAGCCTGATGCATCCAGCTTTCCATCAGGCGGACTTCGTTCCACCTTTGAGGCAAGAGGCTACACTGCGTGGGACCCTACATCCGATGCATTTATAAAGAACAACATTCTTTGTATACCAACCATTTTCTGTTCATACACAGGCGAGGCTCTTGATAAAAAGACTCCTCTTCTGCGTTCCCTTGAGGCCCTTAACACTCAGGCGCTCCGTGTTGTTCATCACCTTGGTATGACAGATGTAAAGCGTGTAAGCACCACAGTCGGACCCGAACAGGAATACTTTTTAATTGACAGAAAGATGGCGCTCAAGCGCCGCGACCTTGTATACACAGGCAGAACACTCTTTGGCGCTATGCCCCCAAAAGGTCAGGAACTTGATGACCATTACTTTGGTGTTATCAAAACCAGGGTATCCGAATATATGAAGGATTTGGACACCGAGCTATGGAAACTTGGTGTTCGTGCCAAAACCAAGCACAACGAGGCGGCACCTGCTCAGCACGAGCTTGCGCCCATCTTCTCATCGGGCAATGTTTCAACTGACCACAATCAGCTGACAATGGAGCTTATGAAAAAAGTTGCCGAGAAGCATGGTATGAAGTGTCTTCTCCACGAAAAGCCTTTTGCCGGCGTTAACGGAAGCGGCAAGCACGACAACTGGTCTCTTGGCACAGATACGGGTATAAATCTTTTTAAGCCCGGCAAAAATCCGAGAGAAAACACAAGATTTCTGGTGTTCCTCTGCGCAGTAATCAAGGCGGTTGACGAATATCAGGATTTACTTCGTGTCTCTGTCGCAACTGCAGGCAACGACCACAGACTCGGCGCCGCAGAAGCACCACCTGCCATAATTTCTATGTTTATCGGCGAGGACCTTGCAGAGGTTCTCAAATCCGTTGCCGAGGGCAGTGATTACGAGCCCGGAAGCAAGCAGATAATGGAATCGGGCATTGATGCCCTGCCAAACTTTACAAAGGATGCTACAGACCGCAACAGAACTTCTCCCTTTGCCTTTACAGGCAACAAATTTGAGTTCCGTATGCCCGGCTCAAGTTTATCTGTCTCAGGCCCCAACTTTGTATTAAACACCGCTGTTGCTGAGGCTCTCTGTCAGTTTGCGGACAGGCTTGATGGCGCAAAGGATGTGTCTCAAGAGATTGACGCTCTTTTAAAAGAAACCATCAAAAAGCATGGCAGAATTATATTTAATGGCAACAACTATTCAAAGGAATGGGAGGTCGAGGCAGAACGCAGAGGTTTACTTAATCTCAAGAGCACCCCTGATGCCCTCCCATACTTTATCCACGATAAAAATGTTAAGTTGTTTGAAAAGCACAACATCCTTACAAAGGACGAGCTTGAGTCAAGATATGAAATTAATCTTGAAAACTACAACAAGGTTATCAACATTGAGGCTCTTACCGCCCTTGAGATGGCAAGACAGGATATTATCCCTGCGGTCAGCAAATATGTAAAAATGCTCAGCGAATGTGCAGTTGCAAAAAAACAATTGGGCATTCCTGCCGACTGCTCTATGGAAGAAGCTCTTATTGCAAAGCTTTCTGCATCTCTTGCACATCTTTTCGGAGAGCTTGAAACTCTTGACTATAAAATCAAGCGGGCCCACGAAATTACAAACGCTCTTGACGCCGCAAGATTCTATCACGATGAAATTTTAGAGAGTATGACAACCATCAGGGCTCTTGCCGACGAAATGGAGACATACACAGCAAAGGAATATTGGCCTTTCCCATCTTACGGCGATTTGCTCTTTAGCATTCAGGAATAATATTATTGGGCGAACAAAAGTTCGCCCTTTCTTTTTAGGAGACTCTTTGTATGAAAAAAATACTACTCATTCTGCTTGTCATATCTATACTGTTTGCTCCTTATCCCATGAAGGCTTTTGCCAAAAACAACACCTCTGAAAATCCACCCGTAAATGATATACTCAGAGTAAATGGCGGAAAGCTCACAAACGATAGTGGCGAGGTTATTTTAAACGGCGTAAACCTTGGCGGATGGCTGATTATGGAGACCTGGATGAGCCCCGTAAGGGACGAGGGCGAGGAAATGGCATATTCGGACATTATAGATATTTTAACAGAGCGCTTTGGCGGTTTTAAAGCCCGCCAGCTAATAGGCATTTACGAGAATAACTTTATTACCGAAGCTGATTTTGCAACCATAGCCCGTCTTGGCTTTAATTGTGTGCGTATACCATTCTGGTACAGAAATTTTATGACAGATAATGATGAGTGGCTTACCCTTGATATGGACGACAACCCGGGCTTTCGAAGGCTTGATTTCGCCCTTGAAATGTGCGACAAGTATAACCTTTATGCTATTCTTGATATGCACGGCTGTCCCGGCGGACAGAGTATGAATCACAGTACAGGCGCAATAGGCAAGGGAGAACTGTATTATGATGAAAAAAGTCTCAGCGCTATGGAGCATTTGTGGACAGAGATTGCAAAAAGATACAAAAACAGAGCCTGCGTTGCGGCCTATGATGTAATGAACGAGCCATACAACAATTCGGGCTATAACGCCCCTCAGGCAGAGAGCTCTGAGGCTATTGAGCACACCATTTCTGTATACGACAGAATGATAAAAGCAATACGAAAGGTTGACAGTAAGCATATCATCTCCATCGAGGGTATATGGACAACAAAAATTCTACCGGACCCCAAAACATACGGATGGAAAAATATTATGTATCAGCTCCATATATATGACAAGGACAAATCCATGATAGATATGCGTGTTTCAGAGCTTACAGATATATGTCAAGTCTACAGAGTTGCACCTCTTGTGGGCGAATACAACAGTGGACCATACGAAGAATATGCCGTGCAGCAATATAAAAACAACAACATAAGCCGCATAAAATGGACCTATAAAACCATTGGCACAGACCTTGGTAACTGGGGGCTTTATAATAAAGTCATTGACAAAACAGATATAAAGACAGCCCCGTTTGAAGAAATAAAAAAAGCCTTTGGCACCGCTACACAAACCGAAAACGGCTTTGTTTTTAACGAAGAAGAATATGAAAATATAAGGTAAAACAGGGTGCAAATGCACCCTGTTTTTATGTTGCAAAATGTCCTTTAAAAATACCCAAAAATTATTAAAAATTTTGCAAAAAACCCTTGTTAAAATTAAGCCTTTATGGTACAATATATGGTATAATTATACGTTAAAATTCAGCTTGTTTCGCCCACATATATACATTCCGCGAAAACCGCGTAATTACGGGCAAAAACAGCTGTATCTTAAGGAGAGAAATATGAGAATTTTATGCGAACAGGAAATACTCGGCGAGGCAGTCTCAATTGTGTCCCGCGCCGTATCATCAAAAAGCACTCTTCCGGTGCTTGAGGGCATATACATAAAGGCAACCGAAGACGGTAAAATCAAGCTGACCGGCAACGATATGGAAATCGGCATCGAAGCCATATCGGAGGCAGAGGTTATGCAACCGGGCGAAATTGTAATAAACGCAAAAATGCTTACAGGCATTATTCGTTCTTTAGGCTCGGGCAAGGTCAGCATCGAAACCAACGAGAAAAATCAGATTCTTATAAAAAGCGGCGGTGCAAAATTTGAAATTGCCGGAATTTCACCTGATGATTTCCCCGACCTTCCTATAGTTGATGCTGAGTATTCTATCAGCATACCTGCAAAAATTCTGAAGGATATGATTGCAAAGTGCGGCTTTGCCGTTGCATCAAGCGAAAACAATCCTGTACTTACAGGCTGTCTGCTTGAAATCGAAAAGAGCGGTCTTACCATGGTTGCACTCGATGGCTACAGAATGGCTATGTGCAAAACAAAGATGGAGAATGATTTTGAAGAAAAATCTATGATAATCCCCGAGAAATCTCTCACAGAGCTTGCAAGAATAATTGGTGACTCTGACGAGGAAATCCGAATTAACGCAACATCAAGAAACGCCATTTTTATGTTTGATAATTTCAAGATGGTCACAAGACTTATAGAGGGCAACTACATCAACTATCATAACGTAATTCCCAAGGATTACGCCATTGAGGTTGATTGTCAGACCGACAGACTTCTTGACTCTATTCAGAGAGTGTCTCTGATAATCCTCAACGATGTTGTTAAAAGTCCTGTCCGCTTTAACATTGGCGATAACAACATTAACATTTCCTGCTCCACTTCTGCAGGAAACGTAGATGACAACATCGCCGTTGACCTCAGGGATGCGGCTTTGGAAATTGGTTTTTATAACAGATACCTGCTTGAAGCATTCAGGGTGATAGACGCAGAGACTGTCACACTTAAGTTTAACACATCCACAAGTCCGCTTGTTGTTGTACCTCAGGAGGGTGATGATTTCCTCTACCTCATCCTGCCGCTGAGACTTCATGCTGAATAATCCTTTGCACCTGCAATATTGAGGGAGGTGACGCCAAGATATGAAGGCCCTGCATTTAGAGCTTACAAACTTTCGTAATTATGAGGAACAATCCCTCGACTTTAAAGATGGTGTAAATATAATATCAGGCGACAACGCCCAGGGTAAGACCAATATATTAGAGGCGATATACTTTTTTGCTATGGGCAAATCCCATCGTGCACACCGCGACGTTGAGCTTATACGCCACGGAGAGAGAAGTGCCCGTATACGCCTTGACTTTTCTGACAACAACAGAGAAAACCATTTGGAGGCTGAAATCTTTCGGGATAAGCGCAAAATAATATCCGCCAACGAAATACCTCTCCGCAGAAACAGTGAGCTTGTTCGGAGATTTAACGTAGTTTATTTTGGCCCCGAATATTTAGGTCTGGTAAAAGAGGGTCCGAGACTTCGGCGGCAAAATCTTGATATTCTGATAAGCCAGATAAGACCGGGGTATCTTACCGCTCTTGGAGAGCTGAGAAAAATTGTAGACAGTAAAAACGCACTTTTGCGTATGGAGCACCCCAACCTTACCATGCTTGATATAATGGACGAGAAGCTTGCAGCAATATCTTCAAACATTATATTGTACCGCTCGGTCTATATTGACCGCATAGGGAAGATTGCAACCTCATTGCAATCGGATATATCAGGCGGCAGCGAAAAATTAGAGCTTCGCTATAACTGTTGTGTTGGCGATGTGAGGGGCATGGATAACGATAGCATCACAAATGCATTGAAAACAAAAATCTTTGATGCAAGAGAGCGCGAAAGACGCCTCTGCGAGACGATAATTTCTCCCCACAGAGAGGATATCGGCTTTTATATAAACGACACCGAAGCAAAGCTTTACGCCTCTCAGGGGCAACAAAAAACCATTGTTATGGCACAAAAGCTTGCCGAGGTTGAGCTTATGAAAGCAGAGACGGGGGAAACCCCTGTTCTTCTTCTTGACGATATTATGAGCGAGTTTGACAAGAAAAGACGCGAATATATACTTGAGCATATTAATGATATGCAGATACTGATAACCTGCACCGATACAGACGGAATGGATGTTCCGCCGTCTGCAAAACAGTTTAAAATTACAGATGGTCAGGCAGAGGTGCTTACAGAATAAATTTTGAAAGGCGGATGCAGATGTATTTACATTTGGGCAAAGAGACAGTTGTAAACACCGCAGACATTGTGGCTATAATGGATTTAGAAAGCTCTTCGATGTCCGCAAACACCCGCGAATTTTTAAAGACAATTGAAAACGAAGGCTTTGTCCGCAACGTGTCGGAGGAAATTCCCAAAACCTTTGTGATTTGCGAAATAAACGGACAATCCGTAGTATACGTTACAAATATTTCTTCTAAGGCACTTGCCGGAAGAGTAGAAAAATACAGTTAGCAAACACTATAAACCGAAACAAATACAGAAACAGGAGTTGATATAAATGGCAGAAGAACATATTACCAGCGTTCCCGTAGAAAACGAATATGACGCCAACCAAATACAGGTGTTAGAGGGCCTTGAGGCTGTCCGCAAACGCCCCGGTATGTACATTGGCTCTACGTCATCAAGAGGACTTCACCACCTTGTATACGAAATTGTAGATAACTCTATCGACGAAGCTCTTGCGGGCTATTGTAAGAACATTGAAGTAATTATTGAGGCAGATAATTCTATTACTGTAACTGATGACGGTCGCGGTATCCCTGTGGGTATGCACCCTAAAATGGGCATCCCCGCCGTTGAGGTTGTATTTACAATTCTCCACGCCGGCGGTAAGTTCGGCGGTGGCGGATACAAGGTATCAGGCGGTCTCCACGGCGTTGGTGCATCAGTTGTTAACGCCCTGTCTGAATATCTTGAGGTAGAGATTTGCGATGGCGAGCATATCTACGCCCAGAGATACGAAAGAGGTGTAAGCTGCGGTCCTCTTAAACAAATAGGTGATGCCGACAAATCAGGCACAAAGGTTCATTTTAAACCTGATGGCGAAATTTTTGAGGATTTGGTATATGACTTCGATATTCTCCTCTCAAGATTGAGAGAGCAGGCATTTTTGAACGCAGGCGTTCATATAATACTTCGTGACAAGAGAAGCAACGTTCCCGAGGACAAAACTGTTGCAGATATGAGATACGAGGGTGGTATCCGTGAGTTTGTAACATACATTAACCGCAACAAGGAAGCAATTCACCCTGATGTTATATATGTAAACTCCGTACGCGAAAACTCTGAGGCAGAGGTTGCTCTTCAGTACAACGACGGCTACACCGAGAATATTATCAGCTTTGCCAACAACATTAACACAACCGAGGGCGGCACCCACGAGGTTGGCTTTAAGGCGGCTCTTACAAAGGTTATAAACGATTACGCAAGAAAGTACAAATTCTTAAAAGACAACGATGATAATTTAAAGGGTGAGGACGTCCGCGAGGGTCTTTCCTGTATCATAAGCGTAAAAGTAACCGAAGCGCAGTTTGAGGGACAGACAAAAACAAAGCTTGGCAACAGCGAGATGCGTTCTATTGTCGAGAAGATGGTCAACGAAAAACTCGCTGAGTTCTTCGAAGAAAACCCTGCAATTGCAAAGATAGTTGTAGACAAATCTCTTACCGCATCAAGGGCAAGAGAGGCTGCCAAGCGTGCAAGAGAAAACACAAGACGCAAAGGGGCACTTGAAAGTGCTTCTCTTCCCGGTAAGCTTGCAGACTGTTCTGACAAGGACAACACCTATACCGAGATATATATCGTAGAGGGAGACTCTGCGGGCGGCTCCGCAAAGCAGGGCAGAGACAGACGTTTTCAGGCTATACTTCCTCTCTGGGGTAAAATGCTTAATGTTGAAAAGGCAAGAGTCGACAAGGTATATGGCAACGACAAGCTTATGCCTGTTATCACTGCACTTGGTGCCGGCTTTGGTGAGGACTTTAACCTTGAAAAGCTCCGCTACGGCAAGATAGTAATTATGGCCGATGCCGATGTGGATGGCGCTCATATCCGCACACTTCTTCTTACATTCTTCTTCAGATTTATGAGACCTCTAATCGAGGCAGGCCACGTATATATTGCTCAGCCACCTCTTTACAGAATTACAAGGGGCAAGGTGCATAAATACGCATACAGTGATGCAGAGCTTCGCTCTATCCTTGACAATATGGAAGAGGGCAGACAACCATCTATTCAGAGATATAAGGGTCTTGGTGAGATGGACCCCGAGCAGCTTTGGGAGACAACTATGAATCCCGAAACAAGAGTTATGCTCAGGGTTGACCTTGAAGATGCACGCCAGGCAGATGAGACCTTTACAATCCTTATGGGCGACAAGGTTGAGCCGAGACGTAAATTTATTGAGGACTACTCATCAACAGTTGTAAATCTTGATATATAACCTCAGATACGGAGGAAACAAATATGATTAAGATAGAAAAAGCCTCTGTTATGAATTTCGACGGTGCCATAAGAGGCGCACGAAATCCCCTTAACAGTTGGGACAGAATTGACAGTTACTTTGACGCGGACGGAAACTATATCCTAGGCGAGAATGACCTTTCCCTTGCCAGAAAGCTCTGCAAGGCCGGCAGTGACCACCGCAAGTTTATCCGTCAGATTCTTGTATGTGTTGATATTACCGCTCCACTTTATTGGTGGAAGGAGTTTGACACCTACAAGGTGGCAACAGTTGCAAACTCTACAAGCACTATGCATAAAATCCACAGCAAACCCTTTGAGCTTGACGACTTCAGTCACGACCACCTGACAAACGGTGGCAGAGCCGCTCTTGAAAATATGATTGTTTTTCTGGAAGAGGCAAGACTCCGCTTTGTTGAAAACAAGAGCAAAGAGGACTGGTATGATATGATACAGTTATTGCCCGAGAGCTACAACCAGACGCGCACCGTCACTATGAACTACGAAAATCTTTTGAATATGTACTTTGCCCGTCGTACACACAAGCTCGAGGAATGGCATACATACTGCGACTGGATTTTGTCACTTCCTTATACAAAAGAGCTTTTTTTGCAGGATGAAGTCTAAATACCTTGACAAAACAGAGAATATGTATTATTATAGTGGTGTAACTTTAAAAGGTGAGGTGAATATAAATGGCTTATACAATTAATGATGATTGCATCAGCTGCGGTGCATGTGCAGACGCTTGTCCTGTATCTTGTATTTCCGAAGGTGATGGAAAGTACGTTATCAACGCTGACGAGTGCATTGAGTGCGGTGCATGTGCAGGTTCTTGTCCTGTAGACGCTCCTCAGGCGTAAGCTTTGGGCTGATAATGTAAAATTAAAAGGGGTTGTTTAAATACAACCCCTTTGTTATTGCAAATAACAGGTGATATATATGAATGAAAAACTTCTTTTAGATGGCATAGCAGCTCTGTCGGGCGAAATCTCAAATAATCAGGTGCAGCAGTTTAAAACCTATTCAAGATTATTGGTTGAGTGGAACGAAAAAATAAACCTGACCGCCGTGACCGACCCCGATGGAATATCCGTAAAACATTTTCTGGACTCTGTTCTGCCAATTTATCATATTGATTTTTCAAAATTTAATACCATTGCAGATATCGGCACAGGTGCGGGCTTTCCCGGTCTGCCTATAAAGATAATGTGCCCTGATATTGACCTTACCCTTATTGACTCATTAAATAAACGGATTAATTTCCTGAATGCAGTTACCGAGAGCCTTGAACTCGATGGCGTAAAATGTATTCATGGCAGAGCTGAAGAGCTGGGGCACCAGGATACTCTGCGTGAGCAATTCGATGCGGTAGTCTCAAGGGCGGTGGCAAATATGACAGTTCTTTGCGAATACTGTCTGCCCTTTGTAAAGGTTGGTGGAAGATTTATTGCATTAAAATCAGAAAATGCCGAAGAAGAGCTTACCGCAGCAAAACCTATGATTGGCACCCTCGGCGGTGAGGTAGAGATGGTTATTGATGCTCCTCTGCCTATGACGGATATTATGCGGAAGCTGATAGTAATAAAAAAGACAAAAGAAACAGATAAAAAGTTCCCGAGGCGGGCGGACAAAATAAAAAAGGCAAATAACAAAAAGTCGTGACGTATGTCACGACTTTTTGTTATTTAGTGTCTTATAAGCATAGAATTTCCCGTAATTTGTATATGGAAATATTTTGCAATTATACCAAATGTTGTGGTATAATATGTAAAAGAATACAATTTTTACTATTTAAAAACAATTTAAAAGGAGTAAAGCGATGTTAGTTGATTACAAAAGAGAAGGTACGGTAAGGGAAATAGAGCGCAAAAGTTCCGATAGTGACACAAGCTTATCAATAGACAGCAAAAATTTTACTAAATGTGGTGAGGTAAGAACAGTTCCAATAAAAAGTATTACACCAAACCCAAATCAGCCAAGAAGAGAATTTGACAAGGCAGCTCTTCAGGATCTGGCAATATCTATTATGGAATACGGACTTATGCAGCCAATAACAGTACGCCAGACAGGACCTTTTGACTACGAGTTGATAGCAGGAGAGAGAAGACTTACTGCGTGTAAAAACCTTGGTATGACATATATTCCTGCAATTGTTATGCGCGTCTCGGAGACAGACAGTGCAATTCTTGCACTGGTTGAAAACATTCAAAGAGAGAACTTAAATTACATAGAGGAAGCCGAAGCATTTTGCACCCTTATAACCGAGCACGGCCTGACTCAGGAGGAGCTTGCAGACAGACTCGGCAAGGGACAATCAACAATTGCAAATAAAATACGAATTCTCAGGCTTTCTCCAAAGGTGAGAGAAATTTTAACCGATAACTCTTTAACAGAGCGACACGCACGGGCATTACTCAGGCTTCCCGAAGAGAGGCAACAGTTGAGAATACTGAAAATTATACTTGAACGCGGATTAAATGTTGCCAAAACCGAAGAGCTGGTTGACAAGCTGCTCAAAGGACCTGACAGACCACTTGCAGAGCCAAGAAATATGCGAGTTTTTAAGGATTTGAGAATTTTTACAAATACAATAAGGCAGGCAGTTGATATGATGAAACGCTCGGGCATAGATGCAAAGGCAAAAAAACGCGAAAGCGACAACTACATTGAATATACAATCCTCATACCCAAATCCGAAGAAGAGTAATGTTATGGTGGTCAGATGCCATTGCATCTGACCACCATTATATTTTTGTTGCATTTTCTGTAAATATATGCAATAATGTTTGCAGAAAGGAAGATAGTTCTATGAAAGAAAAGATATATACAATACCATTAAACGAGGCCTTTGATGACCCCGGCGAATGCCCCTTTTGCAGACTTTTTGCAAAATTGGAAAGAGATATTCTTGACTATATCCTCGGCCCTTCCTATATGGAAGAAGACATAAGGGAAGAAACCAACAAATATGGTTTTTGCAATCACCACTATGATAAAATGTTTCACGGCGGCAACCATCTTGGCGTAGCCTTGATGGTAAGCACACATCTGAAAAAAATCAACAAAGACCTCAATAGGATACTCAGCAAGGAGCTTGCTGCAAAGAAAAAACGAGGGCTCTTTAAGAAACACGAAGCCTCCTCCCCCTTGGCCGAATATACAGAAAACCTATCCGACTCCTGCTACGCCTGTATGAGAATGGATGGCAGAATGAAGAACTATATAGACACCTTCTTCTATATGTGGAGGAAGGAGCCTGCATTTCGTGACAAGGTGCTCTCCTGCAACGGCTTTTGTCTTGAGCATTTTTCTAAAATAATAGGAGAGGCACAAAAACGAATGAGTCAAAAAGACTTTTCGGAATTTATTAAAGCAGTTATCCCTCTGCAGGGAAAAAACCTCGCACGGATTGCCGAGGAGCTTGATTGGTTTATTCAAAAGTTTGACTATCGGTTTCAAAATGAATCATGGAAAAATTCCAAAGATGCCCCTGAGAGGGCAATACTTAAGATTTCTTCACTGCAAATTGAAGATTAGTTTTATTAAACAACAAAAAGCCTGAGATTGATGTGACCCCAAAAAGTTAGACTTTTTATAGCGTAGCAGTTATAATGGCTGCTACGCTATTTTTATGCAGCCAGAGTGTTGAGACGAAATTGTACTGGACTCATCCACCCAAGTTTCTCTTTAATCCTTTTCTCGTT
>JAZNCD010000044.1:0-18498 GCA_045587365.1 Clostridia bacterium | reverse complement strand
GGATATAAATTGCCCATTAAGATTACTACACCAATTACAAAAGAAACGGTAAAAAGTTTAAAAGCAGGTGACAGAGTTTTAATCACAGGCACAATCTACACAGCCCGTGATGCCGCCCACAAGCGACTGACCGAAAACCTTTCAAATGGTATAGAACCACCGATTGAGATCGAAAACCTTGCCATATATTATGCAGGGCCTACTCCCGCAAAACCGGGTCAGGTTATCGGCTCTTGCGGACCTACCACAAGCGGAAGAATGGACGCCTATGCTCCGACTTTAATCTCGCTTGGGCAGACCGCAATGATTGGAAAGGGCGAGAGAAGTCCCGAAGTTATCGAGGCAATGAAGAAACACGGCGCCGTATACCTTGGCGCAATCGGCGGCGCAGGCGCACTTATCGCAAAGAGTATAACATCTGCAGAGGTTGTTGCCTACGAAGACCTTGGCACCGAGGCAATAAGAAAATTGACAGTTGTTGACTTCCCCGCAGTCGTTATCATAGATAGTAAGGGAAACAGCTTATATGAAAGAAACTAAAAAGAAGAGTGCAACGCACTCTTCTTTTTTTATAAAACTTTTCTTAAAAATTCTTTTGTTCTCTCGTTCTGAGCATCTGAGAAAATCTGTTCAGGAGTTCCCATTTCAAGGATTTTACCGCTCTCCATAAATATAACTCTGTCGGCAACCTCTCTCGCAAAGCCCATTTCGTGGGTTACAACAAGCATTGTCATTCCGTCTGCCGCAAGTTTCTTCATAACATCAAGAACCTCGCCGACCATCTCAGGGTCAAGTGCAGATGTCGGCTCGTCAAAGAGCATAACATCGGGATTCATACAAAGAGCACGCACAATTGCAACCCTCTGTTTTTGTCCACCCGACAACTGTGCAGGATATGCACCTGCTCTGTCTTCAAGCCCAACGACACTCAGCAAATCCATCGCCTGTTTCTCTGCTTCTTCCTTACTCTTTTTCAAGAGTTTCATCGGGGCAATGCAAAGATTTTTGAGTATTGTCATATGGGGGAAGAGGTTAAACTGCTGAAAAACCATTCCCATCTTCTGTCTGTGCAGATTTATGTCATTATTGGGGTCCGCAATATCTACGCCCTCAAGAAAAATCTCGCCACTTGTTGGCATCTCAAGAAGATTAAGAGAGCGCAAAAACGTAGACTTTCCGCATCCCGACGGACCAATGATTACGATAACCTCTCCCTTTTTTACATCAATGTCAACTCCGTCAAGGGCTTTAATTTCGCCATTAAAATAATACTTTTTCAGACCTTTTACCTCTATGATATTATCTTTCACTTGTACGCAACCTCCTCTCAAGTTTTCCTGTCAGATAGGTCAATAACATTACTATCACAAGATAGATTAACGCAACTGCCAACAAAGGCATAAATGCCGAGAAGGTACGTCCTCTGATTATATCTCCACCTTTTGTAAGGTCTATAATACCAACATAACCGGACACAGAGGTCTCTTTTAAAAGTGCTATAAACTCGTTGAGCAGAGTCGGAAGAACACTTTTAAATACCTGAGGGATTATAATATATACCATTGTTTGAAAATAGTTAAATCCAAGGGATCTTCCTGCCTCAAACTGACCATTGTCAATACTCATTATTCCGCCTCTTAAAATTTCGGCAACGTATGCACCTGAATTTATACCAAAGGCAATCGATGCAACCATTACCCCATTATTTGAGGATGCAAAAATGATAAAGTATGCTATAAGGAGCTGAACCACAACAGGAGTACCTCTGAATATCGTCAGGTATATCTTACATATCCCGTTGCATATCTTCAGAAAATAATATCCAAAGTTTTTTCTTCTTGCAAGACTTTCGCAGTTTTTATCATAGCTTGAACGTATACTTGCAACAATAATGCCAATTGCTACACCGATTAAAACCGCAAAAAAGGCAATCAGCAATGTTCTGCCAAGACCTTGCGCAAGATATCTCCATCTGTTGTCGTCTATAAAATTAAGTATAAACTGGTCCTTTAACGACACGAAAATCAACTCCTATATACAAGATTTGACGTTGCACCAAATCGGTGCAACGTCATTTGATTGTCTCTTTTTTTAAAATTATTCAGCAGCAATGTACTTGTCTACAATGTTTTTAACGGTTCCGTCAGCAATAAGTTCTGCCAATGCACCGTTAACTTTTTCTAAAAGTTCTGTGTTTTCTTTTGCAATACAGATAGCATAATCT
This sequence comes from Clostridia bacterium, assembly GCA_045587365.1. Classification (GTDB taxonomy): domain Bacteria; phylum Bacillota; class Clostridia; order Monoglobales; family Monoglobaceae; genus UMGS1820. The sequence continues at coordinate 16,274 of JAZNCD010000044.1, read as the reverse complement.
TCTACTGCATACTCTGTATCAAGAATTACAAGACCTTCGTTTGCTGCAACAAATGATTTTGCAGGCTCGTTATCAATGATAACACAATCAACCTTGCCGCTGATAAGAGCTGAAACTGCATCTGCACCCTTGTTGTATGGTGTTACAAACTCGTCGCCATACTCATCTGCTGAATAAATGTGACCTGTTGTATCCTGCTGAACACCAATCTTCTTGCCTGTAAGGTCATCAATAGACTTGATGTCTGAGCCATCCTTAACGATAACTGACTGAATACCTGTTGCATATGTTTCAGAGAAGTTAACTGTCTGCATACGCTCTTCAGTAACTGTCATACCTGCCATACCAATGTCATACTTACCTGTCTGTACGCCTGTGATGATTGAACCAAACTCTGTATCCTGAATCTCAAGTTCCATACCGAGTTTTTCTGCGATAGCGGCTGCTATTTCAGCATCGATACCAACAATCTTTTCACCCTCGTAAAATTCATATGGTGGGAATGCTGCATTTGTTGCCATAACAAGCTTTTCTGCTGCATCTGTTGTAGCAGGAGCTTCTCCGCAACCGGCTAAAACGCCAAGTGCAAGAACTACACAAAGAACAATTGAAATTAACTTTTTCATTTTAATATTCCTCCTAAAGAATATAATTATATTTATTTTACCTGATATTTTACACCATTTTCCTCATTTTGTCAATATATAATAGCATAAGATGGACGGCAATTGCCGTCCATCTTGTGTTCTGATATCTCCGTTATTGCTTTACATTAACATTTTACCATTTTTATTACAATATGTAAATGGGACAATAAACGGGCGGATAATATCCGGCCCTGCGGCAAGAATGATGCATATAAATTGTAGGGGCAGTTATCAACCGCCCGTTGCCAATCACTCCACCGCAAGCGGTCCCCGTCTCCGTTGTCCACTTCGGTCAGCGCAAAACAATTGCCACCGGCAATTTGCACCCCTTTAGGCAATACCGTCCCTTTTATCTTATTTTTTTTAAACAAAAATTTACAATAAATATATTTACTATTTTTCTTTTTTGTGGTATACTTTATAATGAGAAATTTTATAAAGGGTAATTTGCCCTTTTGTATTGGAGTGAGAGCTTTGAAGTTTCCTGATTTAAAAAAATATCTCAGCCTGTTTGTATTGGCAGTTGCACTTATTATTGTATACAAAACCTTTGATAACTTTGGTATCATTATTGATTTCTTTGCAAAGATTTTTCAACTTTTGACACCCTTCTTTATAGGTGCTGCAATTGCTTTCGTGTTACGTATTCCGTGTAAACGCACAGAGATACTTCTTCACAAAACAAAATCAGAATTTTTACAAAAGCACAGACGAGGACTATCCGTGACCATAGTTTACCTTATAGTTATAGTTTCAATTGCTCTTATAATGACTGCAATAATTCCGCAACTTGTTGAGAGTATTAAAAGTTTTATTGACCAACTACCGTCAATTATACGCTCTGTGGTAAATTGGGTTAACTCCTTTGGCATCTTTACAATTGATGACATAAGCATACAAAAAATTCTCAACAGTGACTGGATATCTCTTGACGAGCTCCTTAATATATTTGACCTTGGTAATGTAAACAGATATGCAAAGGGCGTTATAAACTTTGGCTCTGCCATTGTTGACATCTTCCTTGGCATAATCATTTCAGTTTATATGCTTCTTGACAGAAAAGGCATTAAGCTTGCAGTCAATCGCTGTGCAAGAAAATGTTTTCCCGAGAAATTCAGACGCGGTATCGTCTTCTATACCCGTGCAATCGCAAGTTTTATATACAGATACATCAGTTGTCAGCTTCTTGATGCCTGTATTGTATTTATACTGTGTTTAATTGTGCTTTCCATTATGGGCACAGAATACGCAGCTGTTATTGCCCTGATGGTTGGAAGCTTCAACCTTATTCCATACTTTGGTGCATTTGTTGCAATAACAATTGCCGCTATTATCACCATGTTTACAAGCAGTCTTATAAATGCACTTGTTCTTGTGGCTGTGCTTATTGTTATCCAGCAGGTTGATGCAAATATTATTCAACCTCGTCTTGTGTCAAGCTCGCTTGCTATAAGACCTTTGTTGGTTATCCTAGGTGTTGTTCTCGGCGGCGGACTTTTCGGTGTAATCGGAATGTTTATCGGTGTTCCTGTCATCGCATTGTTGAAGGATATTATCAATGGCACCGCAGAACATCGTCGCACTACGGCAGCAGCTCTTCCCGGCGAGGTATCAGCATATGTGTCTGACAACGAATAACAGAGAATTTTTTTGACAAAAATATATACAGAAATTCTGTAACCATAGCCTTTTATAAGGAGTTGTTTTATATGAAAAGTAAAGAGCTTCGAAGCGGCGTTAATCTGCATATTGTTGACGCCCCCAAATTTAAGACAAACTTATTGAGTGTGTTTTTCAACATACCTATGAAACGGGAAACTGTTACACGGGCGGCACTTTTGCCGTCCGTTTTAAAACGCGGATGCAAAACATATCCCACCCTTAAGGATATGTCACGCAGGCTCGATGACCTCTATAGTGCATCTATGCGGGCAGGCGTGCGTTCTAAAGGTGATGGAGAGGTCTTGTATTTCTCTTCTGAGTACATCTCGGATAAATATGTACCCGAAAACCTTACAAGACATATTACAGAATTTATCAGGGACTTTATCTTCTTCCCTCTTGCAGAGGAAAACGCGTTTAAGTCCGACTATGTAATCAGCGAAAAAACAAACCTTAAAAATGCAATCGAGAGCATAGTAAATGATAAAAAAGAATATGCCGAACTTAAATGCCGCGAGGCAATGTTTGGCAAAGACGGGTATGGTATGCCCGAGGTTGGATACGCAGAGGATTTAGATGATATTACACCTGCAAATCTCTACGGATTTTATCAGGATGTGATAAGAAACGCAAAGGTTGACATCTTTATAAGCGGCACAGTTGATGATAAATGCATCTGCGATATAGAAGAAATCCTCGGTTCTTGCTTTCGTACAAGAGAAAGCGGATATACCGACACAAAAATTGCAGAGGTTACAAAGAGGGACATACGAGAGGTTGTAGAAGATGCTGACACGGTACAGAGTAAGCTTTGTATGGGACTTCGTTGCGGTGTTGACCCGCTCTCTGATGAATATTCTGCCCTTGTTCTCGGCACCTGTATCTTTGGCGGAAGTCCTTTCTCAAAACTTTTTAACAACGTCCGCGAGAAGCTAAGCCTTGCATATTATGCGGTGGCAAAAACCTCTAAGTTCAAGAGTGTAATGATGATAAGTTCAGGCATACAGACCGAGAATTATAAGGCAGCCTACGACGAGATAATGGTTCAGTTTAACAAAATGCAAAACGGTGATATCGAAGACTTTGAAATTGAAGCTGCAAAGAAATATCTTACAAACGCATATAGCTCTATGACTGACAATCTGCGTGGTATGGAAGACTATTATTTAAGTCAGATTATAACAGGAACAAACGAAACCATTGACACTCTCCTTGAAAAACTCTATAAGGTTGGCAAGGATGACATAGTAAAGGTTATGAACAAAGTTAAATTTGATACGGTTTATTTCTTAAAAGGCAAAACCGCAGGGGAGGTATAAAGATGAGTATACAAAAATTTATCAACACCGAACTTGGCGAAGAAATGCAGTATATAGCCCACCAGAGTGGCCTGAGAGTATATGTTTTCCCTAAATCGGGTTTCAGTAAATACTACGCAATTTACGCAACCGAGTACGGCTCTCAGGACCGTACCTTTAAGGTACCAGGCGAGAGTGAAATGATAACCGTCCCCGATGGTATCGCTCATTATCTTGAGCATAAGATGTTTGAAGAAAGCGACGGCACCAACGCCTTTGACCGATTTGCCAACACAGGGGCAAGCAGTAACGCTTTTACATCTTTTGATATTACCGCCTATCTCTTCTCCTGTACGGATAAGTTTTACGATAATTTAGATATTCTTCTCGACTTTGTAAATCACCCATACTTTACAGAAGAGAATGTTCAGAAAGAGCAGGGCATAATCGGTCAGGAAATCAAAATGTACGACGATGAGCCTGAATGGCGTGCTTTCTTTAACACTCTTTCGGCTTTGTTTAAAGAAAACCCCGTAAAAATTGATATCGCAGGAACTGTCGAGAGCATTTCTCATATTACACCCGAAATTCTTTACAAATGCTACAACACATTTTACAACCCTGCCAATATGATTTTGGTGCTTGTAGGTGACATCGATATAAACGAGGCTCTTAAATATATCGACAAACATGTTTCTCCGGACAGAAATCTCGGTAAGATTGAAAGGTTTGTACCAAAAGAGCCAAAAGAGTGTGCACAAAATTATATTGAGCAAACACTCTCTGTCTCGCAGCCAATCTTCCGCATAGGCTTTAAAGACAACAAGCCCGGAATGTATGGCACAGAGCTTTTAAAGAAAGAGATTGCAACCGAGATTATCCTCGAAGCCCTCTTTGGCAAAAGCGGAGACTTATATCTTGAGATGTACGAGAGCGGTATTATAGATTCAACCTTTGGAGTAGAAACAGAGCTTGAGCCTAAGTTTGGCTACACCATCATCGGCGGAGACTCTAAAGAGCCTGAAAAGGTATACGAAATTGTGAAAAATCACATAGACAAAACCATAGAAACAGGTATAGACAAAACCCTTATAGACAGAGCCAAAAAAGTTCTGATTTCTCAGGATATCCGCCTTTTCAACAGTGTAGAGAATATGGGCAACACCTTTGTTCGTCAGCTACTCAACGGACAAAATCCCTTTGAATACAAAGACGCAGTAGAGAGCCTGACCTATGATGAGATTTATGACCGCCTGCGTGAGCACTTTGATACAAAGAATTGTGTCTTATCTGTAATCCGCCCAAACGAGGCTTAAAAGGGGGAATTGATATGACAAATATTATTTCTTTCCCAAATCTTTGTCTCTCTTTTGAAATTAACAGGGCAATGGTGACAATCGGCGATTTCTCTGTTTATTGGTATGGGGCCATAATTGCTTTTGGCCTCGCCCTCGCCGTATGGTATGGAATAAATGAGTGCAAACGCACAGGTTTTGACAGTGACCATGTTATCAATATGCTTCTTATTGCTCTTCCGCTCTCTATCGTGTGTGCAAGAGCCTACTATGTAATATTTAACTTTGATATGTACAAAGGCGACCCATGGAGCATTTTTAACATCCGAAGCGGTGGAATCGCAATATATGGCGCAGTAATCGGAGCTTTTTTGACAGTATATTTTTACTGTCGCAAAAACAAATTATGCCTTGGCACAGTTCTTGACCTGCTGGCGGTCGGGCTTCTTATAGGCCAGGCAATTGGCAGATGGGGCAATTTTGTAAATGGCGAAGCCTTTGGTGGACCTACCACCCTTCCATGGGCAATGACGATAAAAAGTGGTGGTTCTCTCGTTGCCGAGATGGTCCATCCCACATTTTTGTATGAATCACTCTGGAACGCACTTGGTATCATTTTGCTTATTCTACTTAAAAAGAAAAAGCGGTTTGAGGGTGAACTTTTCTCATCATACATGGTATGGTACGGTCTTGGAAGATTTATGATAGAGGGTCTGAGGGCAGACTCTCTCTACATAGGAGCTTTCCGCATATCCCAGCTTGTGTCGATTGCTATTTTGATTTCGGGACTTATTATAATAATTAAAAATTACAGAAAAAAGGTGTAGCGGAGTGCTACACCTTTTCTTTATTTTGTGCTAATCTTTAGTTCTCCATCACCTGCGGTGACAACAGCAGTCTGTCCGCTTTGGATATCATTCGTCAGGAGCATATGTGCAAGAGCATCCTCGATATGACGTTCTATATATCTTCTCATAGGACGCGCACCATACTCTCTTTTGTATGACTTATCAAGAATAATCTTTTTTGCCGCATCATCAACCTCAAGGCTGATTGCTTTCTCGTTGAGTCCCTCTCTAAGGTCATCAAGCATAAGAGAAATAATCTGCAAAAGCTCTTCTCTTTTAAGCTCTTTAAAGACAATTGTCTCGTCAACCCTGTTTAAAAATTCAGGTCTGAATATTTCTTTAAGTGCATTCTCCGTCTTGATGCCAATTGCCTTGTCGCCCTCATTAAAGCCAACCACATTACTACGACTGTCGCTACCTGCATTTGAGGTCATAATTATAATAGTATTCTCAAAAGATACTGTCTTGCCGTGGCTGTCGGTAATTCTGCCATCGTCGAGTATCTGCAGCATAATATTCATTACATCTGCATGGGCTTTTTCTATTTCATCAAGCAAAATTACAGAGTATGGGTGTCTTCTTATTTTTTCCGTCAGTTGTCCTGCATCATCGTATCCAACGTATCCCGGAGGCGAGCCGATAAGCTTTGCAACAGAGTGTTTCTCCATATACTCAGACATATCAAGGCGTATCAAAGATTCCTGCCCCTCAAATACCTCTTCTGCTATTCTCTTTACAAGCTCGGTCTTACCGACACCTGTTGGCCCAACAAATATAAAGGATACAGGTCTGCGCTTTAAGCTGATGCCCGCCCTTTTTCTGCGGATTGCCCTTGAAACGCCGCTTACTGCCTCATCCTGACCGATTATTCTCTTGTGAAGTCTCTCTTCAAGATTTATAAGTCGGTTTGTCTCAAGCTCGGTAATATGCTTAACGGGAATCTTTGTCCACAGCTCTATAACTGATGCAACATCCTCCGCAGTAATATACACCTCAACTCCGTCTTTCTCTATGTTTGCAATTTCCTCCCCAAGCCTCATTTTACGGCTCTTAAGCTCTGCAATCTTGCCATAGATTTCAACGCCTTTATCGTCCTTTTCTACCCGAATATCCTTGCCGTCTGCACGCTGACTTTCCACAGACTCTTTTTGTGCACTCAGCTGCTCGTCAAGCTTTGAATTAAGCCTCTCTATCTCGGCATCAATTTCCATAGCACTGTTTTTAAGTTTTTCAAGTTCAATAAGTTTTTCATTCTCTAAATTCGCCTTTGATGCCGCCTCGTCAATTACATCAATTGCCTTGTCGGGCAAAAATCTGTCGCTTATATATCTTTCAGAGAGTACTGTGGCTGTGCGTATTATATCATCACTGATTTTAACCTTGTGATAATCCTCGTAATAGCTCTTTATACCCTTTAAAATATCAATTGTCTCGTCAACCGTCGGCTCTTCAACAATCACAGTCTGGAATCTTCTCTCAAGGGCCGCATCTTTTTCGATATGCTTACGATATTCTTCAAGGGTAGTTGCACCGATTACCTGAATTTCGCCTCTTGAAAGGGCAGGCTTTAAGATGTTGCCTGCACTCATTCCGCCCTCGGCGTCACCTGCTGATGAAATCGTATGAATTTCGTCAATTACAAGGATTATGTTTCCTGCCGCTTTTACCTCTTCTATAATATTGCGAAGTCTCGACTCAAACTGTCCACGAAACTGAGTTCCTGCAACAACAGCGGTCATATCAAGGAGATAAATCTCGTATTTCAGCAGTTTTGCAGGCACCTCGCCCTTTACGATTTTAAGGGCAAGTCCCTCTGCGATTGCAGTTTTACCGACACCCGGCTCGCCAATCAGACAAGGGTTGTTCTTGGTACGGCGGTTAAGTATCTGCGCCGCACGCTCCATCTCCTTGTCTCTGCCGATAACTGCATCAATCTCGCCTCTTTGCGCCTTTGACGTCAGGTTTACTGCATACATTTCAAGATTTTTGCGTTTGTTCTTCTTCGGCTTGCCACCCTTTTTATCCTGTTTGGTTGCCTGCTCTTCTTTAGATCCATCACCTTTGCCAAACATCTTGCTCATAAAATCAAAGGGGTTTTTCTGCATACTGCGGCTCATACTCTCATCCGAGTCATCGTCGTCTTCATCACCTGTCATAGCCTGCATAAAGGGCATACCCTCCATATCGGGCATCTCATCGCCCATTTCTTCTAGCATAGCACTCATCTCGCGATTAAGATTATCCATCTCTTCTGCATTTATGCCCATATTCTTCATAATATCATTAACAGGCCCAAGGTTAAGCTCCTGTGCACAGGAGAGACAATATCCCTCGTTGACCTGCTTGCCGTCAGGCTCCATCCTAGTCACATATACAACGGCAAGATTTTTCTTGCATTTACAACATAGCATCGCTGTCACACCTCTCTACCAAATCTATTACTCAATCTCTATATCAACTCAAGCAAGCCCTTGCAGCCTGAGCATATATCTTTGTAGGTTATTTCAAAATCGCCCGAATACCACGGGTCGGCAACATCACGGTTACTGCCTGCATAGGACAAAAGCTTCTTCACCTTATTATCTTTGTCTCCGCCAAGAATTCTTATGGCGTTTTTCACATTTCTCTCGTCCATGCAGATAAACAAATCATATTTGTCGTAATCATCCGCCCTCAGCTGCACCGCACGTTTGCCCCCACAAGACAGACCATGTTTTGCAAGCTCTTCTCTTGCCGGCGGGTACACAGGGTTTCCGATACCATTCCAGATTTCCTCGGTGCTTGTGGCAGATGATGCAATCTCAAGCTCATCCCCTCTGCCAAGCTTTTCCACCATATCCCGGAGTATAAACTCTGCCATCGGGCTTCTGCATATATTACCATGGCAGACAAACATTATTTTCTTCATTGTTTTCTATCCTTTTTAATCTTGTCTTAAAAAATATAAAACCATTTTATATTTTACACCATACACAATGCAAAGTCAACTGTTTAAGGGGCAAAAAAGTAATCTCTGCACATGCAGAGATTACTTTTTATATAATCTTTTTTACCTCTTTAACTATCTCGTCGCAAATTGTTTTTACCTTATCAAATTCTGTCGTGTCGCTGAATTCTTCTTTCCCCCTAAGATACGCTTTTAAATACCCCATACCCTCCTGCATTTTTTTGCTGTATTGTTCTTTTATGTCGCATAGCTCTTTTTCAAATTTTCCGTCTATGCTCTCAAGTCCTGCATTGATATAGAAATCAAGAATGTTGTCTGTCTCTCTTGTCGGGAATTTCTCGTGAGGGGCGGTGGAATCAAAAACACAAATGGCAAGTTCTCTTGATACAACCATATCAAGGCTGTTTGGGTCAAAACTGCAATAGTACTCTTCCACATTAAACTTTCTTTCTTTAAGCTCTTTTGAAAGCTTTTTTAAAAAAGTTGACTTGCCCGTACCGGGCCTACCTTTGATAAAGTAGCGCTTGTTTAAACCATTCGTTATATCATCAATATGGTTTGTCGGTCCGTCGGCAGTTGTTGTGCCAAAAAATCTCTTGTATGTTTTTCCGGCACCATTGCCGACTTTTTCTTTTAAGATACCTTGTATTACATTTTCCCCAAACCTATTAAGCCTGTCAAAATCCATATTTTTTATATAAATACTTTCCCACTCATCATGTATAACCTTGGCATCACTATATGCACTAAGCATACCTTGATATAGTTGCTCTGGCTCTGTGTTTTGCACAGATTTATCAAAATAATTATCAATACAAATGGTCTTGGTCGGATTTTTGCAATTCCTTATAATTGCAATATTCTTGTCTCTCATAATTATCCCGCTTTTCAAATCGCTATATCCAACTTCTATTATACTTTCTGCACTATCTGTGCAGATTTGATTTAATATATAATCACATATATTATTGTTAGTACATTTCAGTTCTATTTTTGTTTCAACATCAAATATATTCTCCTCTGTAAAATTTACAAGTCCGCCCGATGTATTGGCACAGGTATAATACTTCATTCATATCAGCTCCTCTTATAAATTTTATGTAATAATAAGAGGGTATATTCTTAATAAAAAAGAGCTAACTGTTCCCAGTTAACTCTTAATCATTTTAGGTTATATTACTCCCACTCTATTGTGCCGATTGGTTTTGGTGTAAGGTCAAGGAGCACACGGTTGATTCCGTCAACCTCTGTGGTGATGCGGTCTGTAATCTTATGAAGTACCTCATATGGTATCTCTTCGATTGTTGCAGACATAGCATCTGTTGTGTTGACTGCACGGATTATTGCAGGCCATCCCTCGTATCTCTTGTCATTCTTTACACCGACACTTGTAAAATCAGGAACAGCGATAAAGTACTGCCAAACCTTTTTGGCAAGTCCGCACTTGTCAAATTCTTCTCTCAAAATAGCATCAGCCTCACGGAGGGCATGAAGTCTGTCACGGGTAATAGCACCAAGACATCTTACGCCAAGACCGGGACCCGGGAATGGCTGACGGTCAACCATTTCTTCAGGAAGACCAAGTGCCTTACCAACAACACGAACCTCGTCCTTGTAGAGAAGTTTAACAGGCTCTACAAGTTCCATAGCCATATCTTCGGGCAGCCCCCCTACATTGTGATGTGCCTTTACGCCGTCACTCTCTAAGATATCAGGATATATTGTGCCCTGTGCAAGGAATGATATATCGTCAAGCTTTGTAGCTTCTTCATCAAATACCTTGATAAATTCGCCACCAATTATTTTTCTCTTTGTTTCCGGGTCACTGACACCCTTCAAAAGGTCAAGGAATCGGTCGGTCGCATCTATATAAATAAGGTTTGCATCAAGTCCGTTTTTGAAAACTTCTATTACCTGTTCACTCTCACCTTTACGCATCAGGCCGTGGTTTACATGCACGCATACAAGCTGCTTGCCAACCGCCTTTATAAGAAGTGCCGCAACAACTGACGAATCAACACCGCCGGAAAGTGCGAGCAAAACCTTTTTGTCTCCAACCTGAGCACGAACTTCAGCTATCTGCTCATCAATAAACGCCTTGGCAAGTTCAGGTGTGGTTATGCGTTTCATATCATCAGGTCTTATATTACTATTCATTTTTACCCCTCCATTTTTCTTATATATCCAATTATAATCGTATATACTAAATTATAAAGACTACTTTTCTTCTGCAACAACATACATAGGATAGTTACCTGTAAAGCATGCGTCACAACAGTCACTCTTACAATTCGGCACAAGACTTTGCATTGCTTTTATTGAAAGATATGCCAGAGAGTCTGCACCAATCTTCTCTCTTGTTTCCTCTAAGGTAAGCTGACAGGCAATCAGTTTGTCACGACTGTCGATATCGGTGCCAAAGTAACATGGATTTAAAAATGGCGGAGATGAGATTCGTACATGCACCTCTGTTGCACCTGCTTCTCTTAAAAGATTTACTATTCTACGGCACGTTGTACCTCTTACAATTGAATCATCAACCATAATTACACGTTTGCCCTCAACCGCCTCGCGCATTGCATTGAGCTTTATACGAAGTGCCGCTTCTCTCTCTGCCTGAGTGGGCTGAATAAACGTTCTGCCGATATATCTGTTCTTTATAAATCCGACACCATAAGGGATTCCCGATTCATAGGAATAACCAAGTGCGGCATCCAGCCCTGAGTCGGGTACACCGATGACAATATCTGCATCAACAGGGCTTTCCTGTGCAAGGTATTTGCCAGCATTGAGTCTTGCACTGTGTACACTTGCACCATCTATAATACTGTCAGGTCTTGCAAAATAAATATATTCAAAAACACAAAGGGAACTCTTTTGACCACACATCTGTGTATGGGAATGCATACCCTCTTTATCAACCACAACAAGCTCTCCCGGCTCAATATCCCTCACATATTCTGCACCGACAGAATCAAGGGCACAGGTTTCGGATGCAAACACCCATGATTCCCCGAGCTTACCCATAGTCAATGGTCTGAAGCCCTGCGGATCACGAGCGGCAATCATTCGGTGCGGAGTCAGAATTATCAATGAATATGCACCACTGATTTTCTTCATAACCTCCAAAAGTGCTTCGGATGTGGAGTTTGTGTGAATTCTCTCCTTCGCAAGCAGATACGCAATTACCTCAACATCGTTGCTGGTATGAAAAATCGCACCCTGTTTTTCAAGCTCACTACGGATTTCGGCGGCGTTTACGAGACTGCCATTATATGCAAGAGAGAAGGTTCCCTTCTGGTATCTTGAAACAAGGGGCTGAGCGTTCTCTCTTCCTCTGTCTCTGGCAAGGGCAGCACGAACATGGCCAACTGCCGCATAGCCTGTAAGTTCCCGAAGTACCAAATCATTAAAGACTTCTTGTATAAGTCCTGTATCCTTATAATGGAGCATCTGAATAACTCCGTCCTCGGACATATTATTTACGGCAATACCACAGCTTTCCTGTCCTCTGTGCTGAAGTGCATAAAGCCCATAATATGTAAGTCTTGCAACATCGACAGAGTTTGTGGGGTCATATATACCAAACACGCCACACTCCTCGTGAATTCCGTCGCCAACAAATACCTCTTCGTGTTTCATCAAAAGACCTCCGCTATCAAAATTATCAATACACTAATATATTTTATTATAAACGACATAAAATTGCAAGATTTTTTTGACACAAAGAGAGAGGACATATCAAAATTGTCAATCTGCACAAAACAAAACTGTAAAACATACGTGTTGGCAATTATTTTTTATAACAAGCATTCCTTGTAGCTATATAAAATCTTTACCTGTTTTTTTAAATATACTTGAAAAAATATACATATTGTGGTATATTATCCTCACAAGATATTAAACTGAATTTAAATCGCAATACAATCTTTATGCCGAAAATATCGGCAGAAACGGAGATTTTTATGAAAATAGTTATAATAGGTGCAGGAAAGGTCGGCAAAAAAATTGCAGACCAGCTTATAGAAGAAGACCACGATATAATAGTGATTGACAGTGATGTCACTGTTATCAACGCCACTATGAACAATCAGGATTTAATGTGTGTTCAGGGTAATGGTGCTCTTCACGATGTGCAGATGGAAGCCGGCGTCAATACTGCCGATGTTGTAATTGCTGCCACCGCATCGGACGAGGTTAATATGCTTTGTTGCCTTCTTGCCAAAAAACTAGGTGCAAAGCGTTGCATCGCAAGAGTCCGCACACCTGAGCTTTTCAGTCAGCTTGGGTATATAAAAAACGATCTTGGCGTAAATGTTGCGGTAAACCCTGACCTTGCCGCGGCATCCGAGATTGCCCGTGTACTTCTTCTCTCAGCCGCAGATCAGGTCGAGGTTTTTGCAAACGGCAGAATTGAGCTTGTTGAATTTAAAATAAACGAAACAAGTCCTCTTGCAGGACACACTCTTGCGGAGATATATCAGAAGTTTAAGGTTAAATTTCTTGTATGCGTTGCCCAGAGAGATGGCGAAATAATCATTCCCGACGGTAGCTTTGTTCCCCAAATCGGAGATCGCATAAGCATTGCATCAAACCATGCAGAGGCCGAAAGATTCTTTAAGAAAACCGAGGCGAATTACGAGAAAATCAAATCCGTTATGATTATAGGCGGAGGACGTATCGGTTATTATCTTGCAAAGCAGCTTACCGAAATGGGAATGACTGTAAAAATAATAGAGCAGGATTACAAGCGTTGTCTTGAATTATCTGAGCTTTTGTCTGATGTGAGCATAATTAACGCCGACGGCACCGACCACACCATCCTTAAGGAGGAGGGCATTGAAAGCGTTGATGCATTTGCAGCACTTACAGGTATCGATGAAGAAAATATGATAATGTCAATCTATGCACGCAGCAAAAATGTTTCCAAGGTTGTTGCCAAGGTAAACAGAGGCTCTTACCTCAACATTGCAAATAATATTAGTCTTGACAGTGTTGTATCACCAAAGCAGCTTGCGGCAAATAATATACTTGGCTATATAAGAGCAATGAAGAATTCACAGCACAGCAACAACATAGAAACAATATACAAAATTGTCGGCGGCAGAGCTGAAGCCCTTGAGTTTTTCATTCGTCAGGAAACAAACTATACAGGACGAATGCTTCGTGACTTAAAGACACGCAAGGATGTTATAATCGCCGGAATCGTCCGAAACAGAAGGACAATCATTCCCGGTGGTAATGATACATTAGAGGTTGGCGACAGTGTAATCGTTGTTTCAGCCGCAGAAATCCTTGATAGTCTTGAAGAAATATTCATTTAAGATACGCATATCGAAAGGTTATATCACATATGAAGAAAAAGCTTATCTTCGGAACAGTTGGAAAGTTTATGGTTATAGAAGCAATACTTATGCTTCTGTCATCATTGGTATCGCTTATTTATAAAGAAAATATCTGCACAAACAGTTTTATTATTTCTGCTCTGATTACAGGCGGGGCAGGTGGATTACTATGCCTCTTAAAGCCCAAAAGCTCAGAGCTTTACGCAAAAGACGGCTTTATTATAATAGGTCTTGTGTGGCTTTTATGGTCAATAGCCGGGGCGCTCCCCTTTTACATCAGCGGCGAAATCCCACGCTACCTTGATGCTTTTTTCGAAACTGTTTCGGGCTTTACCACAACAGGTGCCACAATACTTACAGACATTGAGGCAATATCCAGGGGACTTTTATTCTGGCGTTCCTTTACCCATTGGATAGGCGGTATGGGTGTGCTTATTTTTGCAATGGCAATTGTATCTGTATCGGATAAAAATTCTCTGCATCTTATGCGTGCAGAGGTTCCGGGTCCTGCGGTATCCAAACTTGTGCCACGAGGCACAAGAAACGCCAAAATTCTTTACGGATTGTACATTACCCTCTGCGTAATCGAATTTATTTTGCTTGTGCTTGGCGGCATGCCGGTGTTTGACAGTATTATCCACACCTTTTCAACTGCCGGAACAGGCGGTTTCAGTTGCAAAAACGCATCTATTGCGGCCTACAACAGTCCCTATATTGAATGGGTGATTACAGTATTTATGTTCTTGTTCTCACTCAACTTTAACCTTTATTACTTTATGATTATCAAAAGATTTTCTGCCATATGGAAGAACTCTGAGTGGAAGGTTTTTTCCCTCATAGTGTTATCTGCCGCGGCTTTATTGTCATTAAATATTATCGACACATACCAGAGCATATCAGATACAATCCGTCACGCAACATTTATAACGGTATCAACTATAAGCACAACAGGCTTTGGCATAGTTGATTATAACGCCTGGAGCAGTTTTGCAAAGCTTGTTATTATAGCACTTATGGGAATCGGTGCCTGCGTCGGCTCCACCGGTGGCGGACTTAAGGTGTCAAGACTTATGATTCTGGCAAAGAAGGCTTCAAAAACCATAAAGCAGGTAATCAGGCCTAATTCTGTAAGCAACATCAAGCTTGACGGAAAGCCTGTCGAAGATAGCATTGTACGCTCTACAAGCGGATTTTTCATTATATATATGGCAATTTTATGTATATCTGTGCTTATTGTTGGTATAGACGCCCTAAACACAGAGGAAACCTTTACCTCTGTATTTACCTGCCTTAACAATGTAGGTCCCGGCCTTGGTGTTGTCGGTCCCGTGGGCAATTTCAGCTCCCTCAGTGATTTGTCAAAAATTGTTCTCAGTTTTGATATGCTGCTTGGCAGACTTGAAATTTTCCCTGTTCTTCTGTTGTTTATACCATCTCTGTGGAGAAGAAACATAATATAACATCCAAATATATAAAACTTTTAAGGAGGAAACAAAAATGTTAGACGCAAAGGTACATGAGTTATTAAACCAGCAAATCAATAAGGAATTTTATTCTGCATATCTTTATCTTGATTTTTCAAACTACTTTGAGGCAGCAGGACTTGACGGCTTTGCCAACTGGTATAAAATTCAGGCACAGGAAGAACGCGACCACGCAATGCTTTTTTATACCTATCTGCAAAACGAAAATATGCCTGTAACCCTCGAGGCAATCGCAAAGCCCGACAAGGTGCTCAGCAGCAGTATGGACGTACTCAAGGCAGGACTTGAGCACGAGGAATATGTAACCTCTCTTATCAACGACATATATGCGGCAGCTTATGATGTGCGCGACTTCCGTACGATGCAGTTCCTTGACTGGTTTGTAAAGGAACAGGGTGAGGAGGAAACCAACGCCAACGATTTGATTTCGAAAATGGAGCTTTTCGGCTCCGACCCCAAGGGCCTTTATATGCTCAATCAGGAACTCGCCGGCAGAGTTTACTCTGCACCATCACTTGTATTGTAAAAATAAAAATGCCTCTGCTCTGCAGAGGCATTTTTTTACTTTCCGCGCCGTCTGCAAATATTCTTATATTCTGCAGGCGATCAAAGCTTATATTTTTTAAAAATCTTATTAAAATACGACTGTGACG
Source organism: Clostridia bacterium (assembly GCA_045587365.1). GTDB lineage: Bacteria > Bacillota > Clostridia > Monoglobales > Monoglobaceae > UMGS1820. Next base: position 95 of record JAZNCD010000044.1, on the reverse strand, counting down.
AAAAACCTACACTGTACGCCGTCCCTGATACACTCTCTCCCATTTTCAGCAAATCCTCTGCCTTACATATCCGCACAAAATTTAAATACTCTGTG
>JAZNCD010000043.1:0-28199 GCA_045587365.1 Clostridia bacterium | reverse complement strand
TTGATAGCCCCAGTTGTCTTCCTAAGACCGCTTGGCCTCCGACTTGTGGAAAACAAACTCCACAAGTGGCTACACCTCACCACCGCCTACAGCGGAGCCTCTCCTCTAGGAGAGGCCTTTTATCCTTAAAATCAAGTTTTTCTATAGCTTTTATAAATCTTTTGCGTTTTTTCATGAAAAGCAAAAGAGATTTTATAAAACTTTTGACAGTTTTTATAAAACCTCTAATATTGTTTATAATGTGTGAAACTTTGCAACACAACCAATTATGCATATAAAAATGCCTTTACAATTCAATTTCTATTTGAGATTTTAACGAAAGTCCGTTCCACAGAAAATCGAGTTATATTTGCCAAACACTATCTAAATCGTTGACATAAAATTGATTTTGTGGTACTATTATGTAAAATCTTATTACATAATATATTTGGAGGCGCACATAATGAACTCAAAATTTAAAACAAAAGATATGATAGTATCCGCATTACTTATTGCTATCGGCATACTGATTCCCATGGTGTTTACAGGTCCTCCGTTCAGAGTTATTGTTGGTCCATACACTGCCACAATTATGGCGCATGTACCGGTAATAATTGCTATGTTCATCTCACCTGCAACAGCTATATTTACCGCAATCGGCACAACAATCGGATTCTTCTTCACAGCCCCCTTGGTGGTTGCTGTCCGTGCAGCGTCTCACATTCTTTTTGCAATTCCGGGAGCATTCTTTATAAAAAGAGGAATGACATTTATCCCGCTTTGTCTTATAACAGGTGTTATTCATGCAATAATCGAAGGCATTGTTGTTATGGTCTTCTTTACAGGCGGATTCAGCACACCTCAAGAGGGCTACTCCATAGAAGCGCTTGTGTGGATTACCACAATAGGCACCTTTGCGCATCATTGCGTTGACTTTATTATTTCCGGTGCAGTCGGCAAAGGCCTTGCAAGAGCCAAAATGCTGCCTAAACCGCCAAAGCTCATATAGAGAGAGGATTTTACATATGTCAAAATATAAAGAACTGGCGACAGAACTTCTTCCACATCTTAAAAAGAGGAATTTTGAGGCCTATTACTGCGAAAACGGAGAAGAGGCGGCAAACCTTGCAATCTCTTTTATAGACAAAAATGATGTTATTGCCTTTGGAGGCTCACGCACTGTATTAGAGGTCGGTATCCCCGATAAACTCAGAGAGGGTGGCTACAACCTTATAGAACGTGGCAGAAGCTTTTCTCCTGAGGAAAACGAGCGTCGTATGCGCCAAGGACTCATTAGCGACACCTTTTTAATGGGCACAAATGCAATTACAAAAGACGGCATTCTCGTCAACATAGACGGTACGGGCAACCGTGTTGCGGCTATGTGCTATGGTCCAAAGCAGGTAATCATCGTGGTTGGAATGAACAAGCTTTGTGATACCCTGGAAGACGCCGTATATCGTGTGCAAAATGTTGCATCGCCCCTTAACGCCAAAAGATTTGGCCTTACAAAAACAGGCTGTTCAAAAGGCAAGTGTGTTGATTGTTTATCCGATGAATGTATGTGCTCATACATCGTGCAGACACGCAGATGTAAGCCAAAGGGCAAAATAAAGGTTATACTTGTCGGAGAAGATTTGGGATTTTAAAAGGTTAACCCCCGTACATTTGTACGGGGGTTTTTGTGTGCTGAAAATATATTTGAAAAAGCCAATGTATATACTCGCAACAATTACACATATGTTGATGTCAAATCGAATTTGCCTTTGAACAATATGCCGCTCCCAAATCCTAGCCATCCCCTGCGGATATGTAGACAAATTCGATTTGCCAATTTTGCAACAGTTACATTTTTTCTATATATTCTCTTATTTCTTCTTCTGCCGCCTCTACTTCTTGTCTGAACTCGTCTGCAGGAATACGAAAGGCACCATTGCCAAGGATAATCAGCTGTTCCATATAGTCAGAGGTGGCTACACGCACATTGTTATTTTTACCAAGCTTTTTTGTGACCTTTTCAATATACGCATCGGCGGTTTCTGCCTCTTTTGTATAGACTACGCTTATATTGTTTATTTGCTCGACACTTCCCGGGTTATTCTTGACTTTATATGCGTCAAACACAACGATTACTTCTATGTTTCTCATTGCCCTGTATGCACAAAGTCTGTTTATAAGGGTTGTTCTTGCAAATTCAAGGTCTATATCTGCGGCTGACCTTAAATCCTCCCACGCATATATAATATTATATCCGTCAACTAACATATAGTTGCCAAGACGTTGCTTTGGTTTAGGCTCTTTGTATTTATACTCTGTCACCTTTGGCGTTCTCATTGCGTTATAGTTCTTTCTTTCAACCTTGCCATAGGTTTTCTCAAAAATCTTTAAAAGTTCTTCATCATTCACAAACCCAACTGTTGTAGCGCGACGTTGTGCCTGCTCTATTTCTTCCTCAGGCTCGCTGAGGTTAAGTGCGGGCAGATGCATATGCTCAAAGACCTCACTCCATTTAACTGTATAGCCCGCTCCGTGAGAGCAGAACACAGAGTCGGGCGTGTGGTCTAAATCCCCCTCTGCATCGTATCCGATTTTTTCAATTATCTCATCGGGATTACTGCATGGCTCGTACCCTTTAAGAACACAGGAAAGCCTTCCTCTGCCTCTTGTATAGGCAGTAACCTCCATCTGATATTCGCTCATTTTCGACGCAGGTGCACTACCTGACACGTACGAAACATCTCCCTTTGTATCAGGTGGCAAAACCTCTCCACCCATTTGAGAAATATCCGTCATAGCTCTGCCCACACATTCTGTCGGCAGTTCAAGACGAAAACTATACCAGGGCTCTAAGATAACACTCTCTGCCTGCATCAGTCCCTGCCTTACCGCACGATAGGTTGCCTGACGAAAGTCTCCGCCCTCTGTGTGCTTAAGATGAGCCCTTCCTGCAACAAGAGTAATCTTAATATCCGTAATAGGCGAGCCTGTCAGCACCCCAAGGTGCGTTCTCTCTTCAATATGTGTCATAATCAGTCTTTGCCAGTTTCGGTCAAGCTCGTCGGTACCACATCTTGTGGCAAACCTTATTCCGCTTCCTCTCTCAAGGGGCTCCATCAAAAGATGTACCTCTGCATAATGGCGAAGCGGCTCAAAATGTCCAACACCCTCTACGGTATTTGCTATTGTTTCTTTGTATATTATACTTCCCTTTTCAAATTCAACCTCTATCCCAAATCGGTCAAAAATTACACTCTTTAACACTTCAAGCTGTACCGCTCCCATAACCTGAACATGTATTTCCTGAAGCTGCTCGTTCCACACAATATTAAGCTGAGTTTCCTCCTCCTCAAGATGCCTGAGGTTATCAATAGCCGTATGGACATCCACACCCTTTGGAAGCTTTACTGCATAAGAAAAAATAGGCTCAAGGGTAAGTGCATCGGAATTGCTTTCTATGCCATAGCCAAGCCCTTGTTTTGTGTGGACAGGCCCTGTCACTGCACATACCATACCCGCCTCTGCCTCAGGAACACTTTCATACCTTTCGCCTGAGTAAATACGAATTTCATTTATTTTTTCGGCAGGATTGTCGCCTATCATTTCCTTTACACGCAATTTTCCGCTTGTAATCTTCATATGGGTCAGGCGGTTGCCTCTGTCATCCTCTGAAATTTTATATACCTTGGCGCCAAAGTCACTGCCTCCATTGTGGGCTCTTGTGTATCTCTTAAGTCCACTGATAAATTCCTCTACCCCGTCCAGTTTCAGGGCTGATCCAAAATAACAGGGAAAGATGTTGCAGTTTTCTATGGCAGAAATCAAAGACTCTTCCGAGACTTTACCACCATCAATAAATTCCTCCATAAGGAACTCGTCGCACATTGCCGCATCTTCTGCAAATTCTGCAGATAATGTGTCTGTGCAAAAATCTATACATCCGTCACCCAGCCTGTCCTTTAAATCACCAAGAATTTTCTCTCTGTCCGCACCATCTAAATCCATCTTGTTTACAAAAATAAATGTAGGTATTTTATGCTGTCTAAGCAGCCTCCACAATGTCTCTGTATGACTTTGCACGCCGTCTGTGCCGCTGATAACAAGAATTGCATAATCAAGAACCTGAAGGGTGCGCTCTGCCTCCGCCGAGAAATCCACATGTCCGGGTGTGTCAAGAAGAGTGAACTCCATATCCTCAAAGCCGATAACTGCCTGCTTTGAGAAAATGGTAATCCCTCTGCTTCTCTCTATTTTGTTTGTATCAAGATAAGCATTTCCGTGGTCAACCCTGCCAAGTGTACGGATTTTACCCGAGGTATACAAAAGTCCCTCGGATAATGTTGTTTTTCCTGAGTCAACATGGGCAAGTATGCCGATAACAAGTCTCTTCATAGGTTATTCCTTATACCAAATATATTTAATTTCTAAGGCTCCCTTGTGTAAAGGGAGCTGTCAGCGTAGCTGACTGAGGGATTGTAGCTTGCATAGCAAGCACTATTTCTTCTTCAATGGTCTTTTTTCTCCATCAGGGCCTACTATATCTATATTGTCAAGCTGCGCTTTAAGGTTTCCCCTAAATGCCGCTATATATTCTTCTCTGAGTTTTTTCTGTTCTATCAGCTCTTTTGGGGTAAGTCCCTCTTCTCTTGATTTTCTTGCAAGCTCATTTATTCTCTGTATTTTTAATTCCATTTTTGTTCCCCTTTTATTTTAATAATCCACACAATTATACCATTCCGCCTACGCTTTGTCAATTTTGCAAACCCTCATTATAATTGGCAAATTTCATTATTACACTCATAATTTTTCTTAAAATGAGAAAAATACTTTTTGATATACAAAAAAACGGAGGGATACTTAAAAATGGTCAGGATTAACGGCAAGGCTGTGTCAGACGGAATCGCAATAGGCCGCATTGTGTTCTTTAACCGGAAAAAAATTTCTGTTAGTGCAAAACACACCGAGAACGAAGCATCAGAGATTAAGCGATATCGTGATGCATCAAGGGCTGCAAAAATCGAATTATCAGGCTTTGTCAGACTGGCTGAAACCAAAGCCGGGAGGGAAAGCGCCGAGATTTTTGAGATACACCAGATGATGCTTGATGACAGAGACTATGTAGACGAAATCGAAAGACTTATAACAGAAGAAAAATGGGTGGCAGAATACGCAATTTCACAGACGGCAAAAAAGTTCTCGCAGTTGTTTTTGAATATGGACAACGAATATATGAACGGACGTGCAGCAGATGTTGCCGATGTATCAGAGCGATTGATAAGAATTCTGTCAAACAAAACAGAAGAAACGAGCTATCTCGGCGACGATGACAAAATCATAATTTGTGCCGACGACCTGGCGCCAAGCGAAACTGTGCAGATGGATAAATCAAGAGTTATCGCAATTGCCACAAGATACGGCTCTGCCCAGTCCCATACTGCAATTATTGCAGGCACAATGAATATTCCTGCCGTAATCGGTCTTGGCGAGGCACTATCTGAGGATTTCGACGGAATGACCGCAATAGTTGACGGAAGCGACGGAAGTATCTGTATTGACCCGACCCCCGATGTTCTTGAAAAAGCAAAAACAAGATGCCGCCTTGCAACACAGAGACGAGAACAACTTAAAAGACTTAAAGGAATGGATAATATAACTATAGATGGACACAGGGTTATGGTCTATGCTAACATTGCCTCTCCTGACGATTTAAAGAGTGTTATAGAAAATGATGCAGAAGGAATCGGGCTTTTCAGAAGCGAATTTCTTTATCTTGGCAGTGACACATACCCCTCCGAGGAAGAACAGTTCAATGCCTATAAAAAGGTGCTGAGTGCTATGGACGGAAAGAAAGTGATAATCCGTACCCTTGACATCGGTGCAGATAAGTGTATCGACTACTTTGACCTTGACAAAGAAGAAAACCCTGCCCTTGGGTACAGGGCAATAAGGATATGCCTGTCCCGTCGTGATATATTTAAAACTCAGCTAAGAGCCCTTCTTCGTGCCTCTGCCTATGGCAAGCTCTCAATAATGATGCCAATGATTATATCCGTAGACGAAGTGAGGCAGACACGAATAATGATAAACGAGGTAAAAACCGAGCTTAGATTAAAGGGAATTGACTTTGACGAAGCAATCGAAATTGGTATAATGATAGAAACCCCTGCCGCCGTAATGATAAGCGACATTCTTGCAAGAGAGGTTGACTTCTTCAGCATAGGCACAAATGACCTGACCCAATACTGCCTTGCAATCGACAGGCAGAATCAGAAGCTTGAGCCCTATTACGACCCTCACCATATTTCTGTTCTGCGTATGATACACAAGACAATCAAAAACGCCCACAAGGCAAGAATATGGTGTGGAATATGCGGAGAACTTGCAGCAGACCTTAATATGACAGAAATGTTTTTATCAATGGGTGTCGATGAGCTTTCAGTTTCACCATCCGTAATTCTGCCCCTGAGAGAGAAAATCCGTTCCATAAATGTAGATTCAATTCGCGATGATTTTCTTGGCGGATTGTAATTATATGTTGATTTTTTGGCATTTCACAGAGCAATATACAATAATTTAACAAAATTTTAACAATTGCCAAACCCCTTGTGTTTCAAGGGGTTTGGAGACTTGCAAAACGAAAAAACGCGGTTTTTTGAGCCAAAAACGGGCAAAAAACTTGACATTTATTTTGTTTTGTTATATAATACTCATAACTTTGTAAGCATTTTGGTGCATACAAAAACTCATTGGAAAGGAAGTGACTTCGCGGCAGTAACTATATTTTTTTAAAAAACTTGGAGGTTATATTTTGATTAATTTTAAAAAGAATTTTGTAAGAATTGTATCGACACTTTGTGTAATGATAACAATCTCTGCTTTGATAATTGTTCCTGTACACGCTACTGAAGATGAACCTGTTGATTTCGGTCAGCTTTACGGAATAGTAGACACAACTTCACTTAATGTTCGTGCATTTGCATCAGAAGATGCTCCGGTTGTATATGAGCTCTCTATGTATACATATGTAAGGGTTAACTGGATTGAGCCGGGTTGGGTATGCGTAACATACGATGACAATGGAATGATCGGTTATGTTTCTTCCGACTACATTAAGATTTTTGAGGGAACTTTACCTGAATATAGCTCACATGGCGGTCAGGCAGCTGTAAATGTTGCAGTTCAGTTCCTTGGTGTTCCATACGTATGGGGCGGCACAAGCCCATCAGGTTTTGACTGTAGCGGTCTTATGCAGTACTGCTACAAGCAGCTCGGTTACAATATAAACCGTGTTGCAGATGCCCAGATGAGAAACGGTATCGCTATTTCAAAAGAAAACCTTGCACCCGGTGACCTTGTTGGTTTCTACAGCAGTCCCGGAAGCGGCTATGTAAGCCACATCGGTATGTATGTTGGTGACGGAATGATGATTCACGCACCTCACACAGGCGATGTTGTCAGATTTGCAAGCATAGACGGCGGTTATTACAGCGAGCGTTTTGCAGGCGGCAGAAGAATTATTTACTAAGACACAACAAAAAGGGTAAACGATAAAATCGTTTACCCTTTTATTTTTTGTTTTACCATATCATAGATACTTTCCTTGTCTATTTTATGTCCTAAATAATACTCATCTGCCACAAGCGCCTGATATATAAGCATACCACGTCCGTTTTGGGTTTTAAGACCTCGGATTTTTGCCTCTTTAAGGAGCTTTGTCTCGTATGGATTATAAATCAAATCCGATACAAGGGCAGTCTTTGGCACATTGTCGAGAAATCCGAAGTCTGCAAAATCACTGTCGCAGCCACTCATACCAAGAGGCGTTGCGTTTATCAACACATCGGCTCTGCCGCTCCACTTTGCAATTTCTTCTCCCGAAAACCCGCCACCTTCTATTTTTATACCTGTTTTTTTTGCAACAATTTCTGATACTTCTTCCACTCTGCTTTGAGTTCTGTTAAGAACACAGATGCTCTCTGCCCCCTCCATCGCTGCAGCAATTGCGAGCGTTCTCACAACTCCGCCTGCACCAAGGATAACAACACGGCTTCCCCTGAGGGTATGTCCGCTTCGTTTTAAGGATAATACATATCCTATTCCGTCGGTGTTGTAGCCACAGAGCCTTCCGCCTCTTATACAGACGGTGTTTACAGAGTCAAAAATCCTACCGCTCTCGTCTATTTCTGAGAGATACGGGATTACATCTACCTTGTGGGGCATAGTCAGGTTAAAGCCACAAATTCCGCTTTTCTTTGCGTATTCAATGTAATCGGCAAGTTCACCCTTTTTGACTCTGGTCTTTTCGTACTCATAATCAACATTGAGAGCAGAAAGTGCCGCTCCGTGAACAATGGGCGACATACTGTGCTCTATTGGGTCACCTATCACTGCAATTTTAAGCATAATAATTCCTCAATCCAAATTATTTTTTTCTGCGTTTTCAATAAGATGCTCTATCGCCAGAGTATATCCATCAAATCCAAGTCCACATATCTGCTCTATGCATGCAGGGGCAGTTACCGACTTGTGCCTGAATTCTTCTCTTTGGTGTATATCGCTGATATGTACCTCGATGGTTGGCAGGTTAACAGTCTTTAAAGCATCATATATGGCATAACTATAATGTGTATATGCCGCAGGATTTATCACAATGGCATCGCAACTGCCAAGGGCATAGTGTATAAAGTCAATTATTTCTCCCTCCGAGTTGCTCTGCATGACAATTGCCTCTACACCCTTACTTTTGGCATATTCCTCTATATAATTTTCAAGATCCAAATAGGTTTTGGCACCATAAATCTCAGGTTCTCTTGTGCCGAGCATATTCAGGTTTGGTCCGTTTATTACCATTATTTTCATACAATCACCTTTTCCGATTTAGAATTTTATCCACAACATCTTCAATACCGCCGTCATTCTTCACACATACATCTGCCCACTGACAGTATTTTTCGTACCTCTGCTCATAAAGCTTGTATAGCCTCTCCGCCCCATCCTTAAGCAAGGGCCGCGTATCTGTGTCCACATCACCGATAATATCTTCAATATCTCTGTCTATAAAAATGACAAATCCACATTTAGCTATATCCAGATTTTCGTCTCTCGTGACAATTCCGCCACCTGTTGCAATTACACTGTCGTTCCCCATTAAGCTTCGAAAGGTTTCTGTTTCAACCTTCCTGAAGTATTCCTCTCCATCTTTTTCAAAAATTTCGTTTATACTTCTTTCTTCTCGTTTTTCTATTCCTGCGTCCACATCACAAAACTCTCTCCCAAGCCGCTCTGCAACAAGTCTGCCAATTGTTGTCTTGCCACAACCCGGCATTCCAATCAAAACATAATCCATACATTGCCCTCCAAACTACACAAGCAAATGTGATTCGTATGTACCAAGAATAGTGAAATCACGGGTTTCGCTCTCTACTGTCTCAAGAGCAGAGCTGACTCTTTCATCTAAAAGTCTGCCACTGAAATCCACAAAAAATCTGTATTCAAAGGGTCGGTCTGCAATAGGTCTTGACTCAAGCTTTAATACATTTAAATCATTGCTTGCAAAAATACTCAAAATCCTGTGAAGCTGACCGCTCTCGTGCTTAAGCCCGAAGGCAATACTGATTTTATCACACCTGTCCGTTACCTCGGGTTGTCTTGCAATAATGGCAAAACGTGTTGTATTGCCCTTGTTATCGTTTATTTCCTCGGCAATAATGTCAAGTCCGTAAAGCTCTGCGTTAACCGCAGAGGCAATCGCCGCCATGGACTTATCTCCGCTCTCTGCCACCGTCTTTGCAGATATAGCCGTACTGTAATAATTCTCACACTCTACACCTTTTAAGTCCTTTAAAAACTCGCCACACTGTAAAATAGCCTGCTCGTGAGAGTATATCTTCTTTATATCAGAAAGCTTCGCCCCACGCACGCCGACAAGACAATGACGAATGGGAATACATACCTCGCCCACAATACTGAACTTATATTTAGTAAGCAAATCCACAACCTTTGCAATCGTTCCCGTTGATGAATTCTCGATGGGAAGCACCCCATAATTAGCCGTCTCACCGCCGAGCACCTCAAAGGCTTCTTCAAAGGTTGCCGCATAAACTCTGTCGCAACCTTTGCCGAAATATTGAATTGCCGCAGCCTCGCTGTATGCACCCTCGCTTCCAAAATAGACTATTTTGGGATTTTGAATTCTGGAAGCAGACATTTTCAGTATCCCACGACAGCTTTTGTTTTCCGCCCTTTCCCGAAGAAGCTTTCCCTGTCTGACACGGCTTATACACATCATTGAATTAAAAAATTCATAAACCTCGTCCGCCATATCGGGGTTTTCCAAAAGCTGCATTTTGTTTTCAAGCACCTGACGCTCACGCTCGGGGTCAAAAACCGCCATCCCCGTCTGTCTCTTGTATTCAGCCACCTTGCCGCAAAGCTCCATTCGCTTTAAGAACAGGGGCAATATTTCTTTGTCTGTCTTATCAATTTCTTTTCTCAACATATCAAGCTCGTTCATTATGTATTGCACCTCACAAAATCATATCAAGAATAGCAATGGCAGTTGCCGCCTCCGCCACAACCGCACCGCGATGTACTATACAGGGGTCGTGTCTGCCCTTTACATTGATTTCAACATTCTCCATTTTATCTATATCCACAGTTTTCTGCGTCATACCGATAGACGGAGTTGGCTTAAACACAAGCCTGAATACAATTGGCATCCCGTTAGTTATACCACCATTTATGCCTGCGTTGTTGTTTGTGTACGTCTTTATCTCTCCGTTTTCAATATAGAATTCGTCATTGGCAGTTTTTCCGTCCGTTTTTGCAAAGTCAAATCCAAGGCCAAACTCAATTCCCTTTACACCGGGGACAGAAAACATCATAGACGACAATCTGCTCTCCACAGACCCAAAAAATGGTGAGCCAACGCCTGCACCGATGCCTGTTACTCCACATTCCACAATTCCGCCGACAGAGTTTTGCTCAAGCCTTTTTTCCTCTATAATTGCCTTCATTTCTTCGGCTTTATCTTCGTCAATAACAGGAAAATCCTTCTTTGACAATTCTATCAATGTATCACAGCTTAAATTTGTCATATCAAAGGGTGTATCTGAAGCATCCCCGATACTGAATATATGAGAGCCAACAGTTATGCCTCTGCCCAAAAGTATCTGCTTTGCAACCGCCCCTGCAAAAACAAGAGGAGCTGTAATTCTGCCCGAAAAATGCCCTCCTCCACGGAAGTCACGGCAGGGTCCGTACTTTTTAACCGCAGTATAGTCAGCATGCCCGGGCCTGATCAGTTGCGGCTCATAATCACCGGAGCGGGTGTTTGTGTTCATTATTACAGCACAAAGAGGAGTGCCTGTTGTCACTCCATTGTAAAATCCCGACAAAATCTGCACATCGTCTGTTTCTTTTCTCGGTGTCGACATTTTGTTCCGACCTGGAGAGCGACGCTTCATACACCTTGATATTTCCTCCATATCAAGCCTTGTCCCTGACGGAATTCCGTCAATTACAACGCCAATGCCCTCGCCATGAGACTCCCCGAATATGCTTAGTTTAAACTTTTCACCCCATATGTTCATCACTTACACCCCACTTCTTTTATCATACAAACTATCCTTTAATATCTCCGCCAAGGCTTTTATAAACCTCAAAAAAATCAGGATAGGATTTTCTAACGGCAGAAGCACCTGTTATAGTCACCGCATCTCCCTCACATCGGCATGCAGCAATGGAGAGCGCCATCGCAATTCTGTGGTCACTCCATGAATAAACCGTAGCCCCCTCTGCCACTTGTCTTCCCCTGATTGTAAGACTGTCACTGCCCTCTGTTATATCAACACCAAGCTGAGTGAGCTCCTTTGAGATTGCCGCAAGGCGGTCACTTTCTTTCATTCTGAGTCGACCTGCACCAACTATTTTGCTCTCTCCCTTGCAGAACGCAAACAAAACTGCAAGAATTGGAACAAGGTCGGGAATATCTCTTGCATCAACAGTTATGCCATGCATATTCTCGCATACCACTGCAGAGATACCACCATTCTTTTTCTCAATTTTTCCGCCTGCCTGCTCTATTATATTAACAATGGCTCTGTCCCCCTGCGAACTTTTTTCACTGAGTCCAAGACAGGTTATATCGCAACCAAGGGCACCTGCAACAAGAAAAAATGCCGCCTGAGAATAATCCCCCTCAACAGTATAATTTCTCGGCGTATACTTTTGTCCGCCCTTTATTATGTATTTTTTGTAATCGTAATTTTCAATTTCTATACCAAATTCTCTAAGGACATCAATGGTAATATCAATATATCCCTTTGACTCGGGCGATGTTGTGACGATAATTTCACTGTCCTCCTCCAAAAGAGGCAGTGCCATAAGCAAGCCTGTTATAAACTGAGAGCTTATGTCCCCTGCAATCTCATATCTGCCGCCCCTCAGTTGTCCGCTAAAACCCAGGTAATCATTACCACTCTCGCATTTTATTCCCTTTTTTTTAAACATATCAATATAGGGCTTTTGCGGCCTTTGCATAAGTCTGCCACGACCTGTAAACCTTATATTACCCCCATACACCAGAGCAATAGGAATTAAAAATCTCAGAGTTGACCCACTCTCGGCACAGTCAATTTCCAAATCTGTCGACTTTTTTACTCCCTTTTTGGGAGAAATGCGCACTCTTTTGTCTTTTTTACTCATAGTATATTTTGAGCCAAGGGCTCTCATCCCCTCAAGCGTCGCCAGAATGTCATCGGACATTGTTAAATTATCTATTATACATTCGCCACCGGAGAGAGCCGCCGCAATTGTTGCACGGTGGGCAACGCTCTTAGATGGCGGAAGCATCACGCTTCCTCTCAACATTTTAGGGGTTATCACTATATTGTCCATAAATATCCTCCGTAAATCTCTTTTGCTTATATATCGCCCTTGTCAATTGGATGTATCAGGACATCCCCTGTCTTGTTAAGCAAAATCAGGTTTATCTTGCTGCCTATACCCTTTTTATCCACGCCGACCGCCGCAAGAAGCTCACTATGGGTAATGTCAGCAGATGTGGGAAGCGAGTATTTTTCAAGTATCTTTTTCATTCTGTCACAGGTGCCACTTTCTGTAATCCCACGGCCCTCGCCCCACTCGCACGCCATAACCATTCCTGCTGCAACCGCCATACCGTGAGTATATCCGCTGTAATTATATTTCTTCTCTATTCCATGGCCAAAGGTATGACCAAAATTTAAAATCATTCTCTCGCCTGTGTCATGCTCATCCTTTTCGACAATTTCGCTTTTTATGCTACAACAAGTATACACTATTTCAGGAACTTTAGCAAATAATTCTTCGGTATCCTTTATATTCTCAAGCATCTTAAAAAGCTCTGCATCCCTTATTGCGCCGTATTTAATCACCTCTGCCATACCATCTGACAAAATTTCAGGGGTCAGAGTTTTAAGGCACTCTGTGTCAATTATCACAAGTTTTGGCTGATAAAATGCCCCGACTAAGTTCTTACCCTTAGGCAGATTTACTGCCACCTTACCGCCGACACTTGAATCCACCTGAGCGAGGAGTGTTGTAGGTATCTGCACAAATGGCACTCCTCTCAATAGGGTTGCCGCCGCAAAGCCTGTCAAATCGCCAACCACTCCGCCGCCAAGGGCAACAATCAAATCAGAGCGTGTAATACCAAAATCAAGCATCCTCTCATAAACCATCTCAAGTACGCCGAGAGACTTGCTCTTCTCCCCTGCCTCTACAACTATAATCTCAACCTCATATCCGCCATTTTGAAGTACGGATTTAAGTTTGCCTGCATAGAGAGGCTCTACATTTGTATCGGTTACTACGGCAATCTTTTTGCCGCTGTACACCTTTGATATAAGCGAATCTGCACTCTCCAGCAGTCCCGCTCCTATATGTATGTCATATTCTCTGTCGGGAATATTAACCCTCAATGTTCTCATTTTAATTTGCCTCCTCTATGACAATGGCTCTTTTTTCAATATATCAAGCTTGTTTTGTCGCACAATTGCAAGAAGTCTTTGAAGCTCCTCTGCGTTTTCTTCCTCTATTGCCGCTTTAAGTCTGGACACAGAATTCATAAATCTGTCAATTTCTGCAATCGTGTTATCCTTGTTAATCAAAAACAAATCGGTCCAAAGCTCAGGATTTATAAGGGCTACTCTTGTGCAATCCCGATACGCCCCCGCCGTATAGGCAAGATTCATATCAGGGTGATAATCAAGACAGATTGCCGATGAAACAACGTGCATAAGGTCGCTTGTGTAGGCAATAACCTCATCATGAGTTTTTGCATCTGCATATGTAATCCTCTGCGCCCCCATATATGACGCCATATCGCGTACAAGCTTAATACTCTCAGGCTTTGACTTTTCAGTTGGTGTGATTATAAAGCCACACCCCTTAAACAACCCAATCTCGGCATTTTCAAAGCCATCAACCTCTTTTCCCGCCATTGGGTGAGAGCCTACATAGTCAACACCCTCCGGCAAAACTGATACAATTGCATCGCACAACCTTGTCTTTACGCCACAAATATCGGTAATAACGGCGCCCTGCTTAAATCTGTGCCTGTTATCTTTTATAATTTTGACAATACTGTCAGGATATGTGGCAATTATAACCAAATCAGAATTTTCTATGGCGTCACCTGCATCAATGTAAGCTTTTGATATTGCACCACAGCTTTTGGCATCTGACAAAGACTTCTCGTTTCTGTCACAACCAACCACTACTCCGTCTTTAAACCCATTTAGGGCATACGCCATTGAGCCGCCTATTATCCCAAGTCCTATTACTGCAATTCTGAAGTCGTTTTCCATAAAGCTACACCTTAAGTCCGAGATTGTTGCCTATTTTATGAAGCTTATCCATAAGTGATTCAAACTGATTAAGGTCAAGTGACTGCGCACCGTCGCACAACGCCTTTTCGGGACAGTTGTGCACCTCTACGATAATTCCGTCTGCACCAACTGCCATTGCCGCAAGAGAGAGCGGCTCTACCATCCATCTCATTCCTGCAGAATGGGACGGGTCAACAACAACAGGCAAGTGGCTCAGTCTCTTGACAGCCGGAATGGCACTTAAATCAAGAGTGTTTCTTGTGTAGGTTTCAAATGTTCTTATACCCCTCTCACAAAGGATTACATTCTTGTTTCCGCCGGCAAGTATATACTCTGCCGACATAAGCCATTCCTCTATTGTAGACGAAAGACCCCTCTTTAATAAAATCGGCTTTGTGCATTTGCCGAGCTCTTTAAGCAGATCAAAGTTCTGCATATTTCTGGCACCTACCTGAATCACATCAACGCTTTGTTCAAATTTTTCAACCATATTTGGCGACATAATCTCGGTAACTATAGGCAGACCTGTTTTTTCTTTTGCGATTTTCAAAAGCTCCAATCCCTCAAGCTCAAGCCCCTGGAAAGAATAGGGTGATGTCCTTGGCTTGAAAGCACCGCCTCTGAGCAGCTTTGCACCCTGAATTTTCACACCCTCTGCCACCTCGGTTATCTGTGCTTCGTTTTCAACAGAGCAAGGACCTGCAATAACGGTAAATTCCTTATCTCTGCCGATAGACACATCACCAATTTTTACAACCGTACTCTCGGGATGAAATTTACGGCTTGCCTTCTTAAAAGGCTCTGCAATTCGCATAACTCTGTCAACGTGTACATTGAGCATCAAAGTACCCGGGTCAACATTTGCAGTATCACCCAAAAGTCCAAGTACTGTGCAGTCAGTACCCTTGTTGACCATTACATCAAGACCCATATCACGAATATAGGATATGACCTTCTTGACATCCTCTTCTTTTGTTGCCTGTTTTAAAATTACTACCATATCAACATCCCCTAAAAATTATTTGTGCATTGCAGATTTATATAAAAAACAAAAGGACAGGTCCCTTTGAACCTGCCCTTACAATGCGATTGACATTATACAAACAAAAATGTTAGATAAGGCTCAAAGGTTTATTTACATTGCCCAACTCAAAATAGCCGTAGCCAAAAAAGCTAAAGCTAAAGCCATAATAAAACTTGTTTACCGCATTTGAGTTTGACAAACAATTCATAGCCTGATCTCCTGTTCGTATTTATTTGTATATACCATATCCGTATACAAAAGCTTGTTTAACATTATATTCCCATTTTTTTTAATTGTCAAGTATTTTTCTTTAACTTTTCTATTTTTTTATAACAAGAAGTAAATCGCCCTTATTTACTGTTTCATTCTCATAGGCAAAGGTTATATCCCCGCATTCATCAGAGTTACAAATCACAACAGGGGTTGTAACCATAAATCCGTCTGCTTCAATTTCCTTTATATCAAATTCGGCGAGCAAATCACCTTTTTTTACTTTATCGCCTTTCTTTACTCTGACATTAAAGTGCCTTCCGCCAAGCTTTACCGTATCAATACCTATATGCATTAAGATGTCAAGTCCATCTTTTGTTGCAATACCAAGGGCGTGCCCCGTATCAAAGACATTATCCACCACGCCATCGACCGGTGCATACAGTTTGCCCACTGTTGGCTCTATTGCAATTCCGCCCCCTAAAATCCCCTGGGAGAATGCCTCATCCTTTACCTCCTCAAGAGGTACAATTTTACCGCTAAGGGGCGAATATATGCGTATTTCTTGTGTTTTACCGCTATCTTTAACTTTTAATTCTTCCTTTTTTATTTCATCAGAAGCACTGATATTATAAGCCGCACCTGATGAGAGAAAATCCTCAAGCTCTGACTTTATAACCGTTACTCTTGGTCCATATATTATCTGTACGCCATTACCTTTTTTGATTACACCTGCGGCGCCGCTTGATTTAAGCTTTGCATCACTTACCTTATCTCCGTCACGCACAGTCACACGAAGCCTTGTAGCACAACAATCCACATCACTAATGTTTTCTCTTCCACCAAGACCTGAGACAATTATTGCAGAAACCGAATTATCGCCTTGTTTTTTGCGTTCTTCATTTCTTGCATTAACATCGGCTCTTGTATATAGTTTTGTCTCCTCCGTGTCTGCCTCGCGCCCGGGTGTTCTGAAGTTAAATCTTCTAATTAAAAATCTGAACAAGAAATAATAGACAACAAAGTAGAATATACCTATTATCACTATATTTATCCAGTCTGTCTTTGCGTTACCCTGTAATGCACCAAACAGGAATAAATCTATAAGTCCACCCGAGAAGGTCATACCCACACCTACATTGAAGATATGGGTCAACATATAGGAAAGGCCAGCCAACACGCAGTGTATAACATACAAAAGTGGCGCCACAAACAAGAAAGTAAACTCTATAGGCTCGGTTATACCCGTCAGCATTGAGGTAAGTGCCGCAGAGAGCAAAAGACCGCCTGCCACTTTACGCTTTTCGGGCCTTGCACATTGATACATAGCAAGTGCCGCACCGGGCAAACCAAAAATCATAAAGGGGAACTTACCCGACATAAATCTTGTAGCCGATACCGCAAAGTGTTCAACATTCGGGTCAGAGAGCTGAGCAAAGAAAATATTCTGGGCGCCCTCCCACGTTCTTCCCATTATCTCCATAACACCACCAACATTTGTCTGCCAGAACGGAAGATAAAATACGTGATGAAGCCCAAATGGAATAAGTGCACGCTCGGTTATACCATATATCCATGTACCTATATAGCCTGAGTTCTGAACAAGCTTTCCGATATACGAAATCCCCGCCTGTATCGGTGGCCAGATAAAGAACATCAGAATACCAACAAGAAGATAAACCGCTGAAGAAATTATAGGCACAAAGCGAGTTCCGCCAAAGAAGGATAGAACTTGCGGCAATCTTATTTTATAAAATCTGTTATGAAGTGCCGCAACACCAAGTCCGACTATAATACCGCCGAAAACACCCATCTGCAGTGAGTTTATACCAACCACCGACGCCATTGTGCCATTTGCAATATGCTCTGTAACCCCTGCCTCGCCATAGGTATTGAGTGCCAGTGCACCTATCGCCGCATGCATTACAAAAAAGGCTATTGCGCCCGCAAGGGCGGCAACCTCTTTCTCCCTCTTTGCCATACCTATTGATATTCCTATGGCAAATATAAGGGGCAGATTTGCAAACACAATGTCACCGCAACTGCTAAGCACCCGAAGAACTGCGTTTATCGGCGTTCCGGGTCCCATAATTCCCATAAGGTTATAGGCTTTCAGCATAGTTTCGTTAGTAAATGCTCCGCCTATACCCAGAAACAACCCTGCTACCGGAAGTATGGCTATCGGGAGCATAAACGACCGTCCAACTCTTTGAAGAACTCCAAAAATCTTATCTTTCATAATTTATGGACCTTTTCCTTTCAAAATTTTCTATACAGACCATAGTCTGTCCAAAAATCGGAAAATTAGTCCCTTTTATGAAAATTTGTAATTTATTTAGTTCTCATTATCATCATAGGGCATCACAACCTCTGTATAGGTATGATTTATCTTTGGCAAAAATTTTTTTATAATATCTGCCGTCTTCATCCTCAGGCTCGATGTGTTAATGCATGGATGACATCCTATATACTCACTGTCTAAAACGTCTTTGTCAATATAAAGACTGACATCGTTATTCTTATCATTCATAAGACCGAGAATGCTAACAGACCCTGGTGTAACATCCAAGAACTCCTCCATCTCTTCGGGGGGACCAAAAGAGAGACGCGAGCTTCCTGCAAGCTTTGAAAATATCCTTGTTCTGTATGGCTTGTCAGATGGCATCATCAAAAGATAAAACTTTGTCTTTTGACGGTTGCATAAAAACAAATTTTTACAAATAACGACACCTAATGTCTCATCAATCTCTCTGCATGCCTCCATCTTACCTGCCGGAGTATGGTCAACACGATAGTATTTTATATCGAGACTGTCGAGCATATCATAAACCCTGATTTCCTTTTCAAGTCTTCCCGTGCAATCCTCGGGACGTCCGCTTAACAATTCCATTTTAATCACCTGTTATAAAAAATATGGGCGGATGACCACATCCGCCCGAAATGTCAATAGATGTTTATCCTCCGAGATATGCCTTTTTAATCTCGTCGCTCTTTGCAAGCTCTGCACCTGTACCCGACAGTTTAATTCTGCCCGATTCAAGCACGTACGCTCTGTCTGCAATATCAAGCGCCATCTCGGCATTTTGCTCAACAAGCAAAATTGTTGTGCCTGCCGCATGCAATTCTTTTATAATATCAAAAATCTGTTGTACAAGTATCGGTGCAAGACCCATCGATGGCTCGTCAAGCATCATAAGCTTTGGTTTGCTCATTAAAGCTCTGCCCATAGCAAGCATCTGCTGCTCGCCACCGGATAAGGTACCTGCAATCTGGTTTTTACGATGCTCAAGACGGGGAAATCTTGCATAAACATCGTCAATACCCTCTTTTGTGTAAGAGGTATTTGTATATGCGCCCATTTCAAGATTTTCCTGTACTGTCATCTGCAGAAAAACATGTCTGCCCTCAGGCACATGTGCAATTCCCTTTGATACAAGTTTATGTGGCTCTGTATGAGAGATGTTTTCACCCATAAAGCTTATGCTTCCTGTCTTTGAGCGAAGAAGTCCCGATATTGTACGAAGAGTAGTGGTTTTGCCCGCACCATTTGCACCGATAAGGGCAACGATTTCGCCGGGCTTAACCTCAAGGGATATATCCCTGAGAGTATGGATTTGTCCGTAATACACATTTATATTATCTACCTTAAGCATATTACTCACCCTCCTTCTTCTTACCGAGATATGCCTCGATTACCTTGGGGTTTGACTTGATTTCATCAGGAGAGCCCTTTGCAATAATCTTTCCGTGGTCAAGAACACAAATACCCTCACAGATGTTCATAACAAGGCTCATATCATGCTCAATCAGCATAACTGCTATACCAAAGGTATCTCTTATCCGGCGAATGTTTTCCATAAGCTCTGCCGTCTCTGACGGATTCATGCCCGCTGCCGGCTCATCAAGGAGGATTATGCCTGGATGAGTCGCAAGCGCACGAACTATCTCAAGTCTTCTCTGTGCGCCATACGGTAGCGAGCCCGCTTCCTTATCCGCCATATCCGCCATATTGAAAAAATCAAGAAGTTCAAGTGCTTCATCCTTTGATTTTTTCTCTGAGGCTCTGAATCCAAATAGCCTTGTAAGAGACGCCGCAAGAGGCTGATGGATTGAATTATGAAGTCCAACCTTAACATTATCAATTACAGACATATTTGAGAACAGACGAATATTCTGAAAAGTACGGGCAATACCCATTCTGTTTACCTGCGCTGTTGTCTTTCTCGCCGTTGAAACACCATCGAGCATAATGGTGCCTCTTGTTGGCTGATAAACATTGGTAAGCAGATTGAAAACAGTTGTCTTTCCTGCACCATTTGGGCCTATAAGACCTGCAATCTCTGTGCGGCCAACGGTAAGAGAGAAATCGTCAACTGCGGTAAGTCCGCCAAAATCTATGCCGAGGTGGTGAGTTTCAAGTATAGGCTTCTTGTCAATATCACGCTCAGGAATAATAGCATTACTTGGAACAGGTACCATTCTTCCGTTATCCATTTGAAACATCCCCCTCTCCATCGTCATTCAAAGACTTTTTAACAAATGCACTGCGCACTTTGTCAATCAAAAGTCTTGCCTTTTCGCTATTAGTTACAAGCATAACCACAATCAGGACAATTGCATATATCAACATACGATAATCTGAAAATTCTCTTAAAAGCTCGGGCAACATATATAGCAACGTCGTTGCAATAATGGTGCCCGGAATGTTACCCATTCCACCAAGAACAACAAATACGAGAATAAGAATCGATGTATTAAAATCAAACTTTTTAGCCGCAATCGTAGAGAAGTTCATAGCATAAAGTGCGCCTGCCATACCTGCAATAACGGCAGAAATAATAAACGCAGTAAGCTTATACTTTGTAATACTTATACCAACAGACTCTGCCGCAATTCTGTTGTCACGAATAGCAGTAACCGCTCGCCCCGTCTTGCTGTTAACAAGGTTAAGCACAATAAAGAGTACAACAAGAATTAAAATTACGCCCGACAGGAAAGTCGCCATTTTTGTAATGCCGACAGCACCCTGAGGACCGTTAATAATCAATCTTCCACCCTCTAAGTTCATCTGTTCTGCACTTGTCATACTGACATGGAGTCCTCTGGTATCCACGCCGACATAGAGGCAGTTTATAATATTTTTAATAATCTCGCCAAAGGCAAGGGTAACTATTGCAAGATAGTCACCTCTCAGGCGTATAACAGGAATACCTATAAGCAATCCTGCAATACCTGCAAAAAATCCACCTATGATTATTGAAACAATCAAAATTGCGGGGTTGGGAAGTGCTGCGTTTTGCATGCACGCAGCAGCAATAACACCACTGAACGCACCAACACTCATAAAACCTGCATGACCAAGGCTGAGTTCACCCAGGAAACCAACAGTAAGATTAAGAGAGATTGCCATAACAATATATGTACAAATAGGCACAAGCTGACCACTGATAGAGTTGTTTATAAGCCCTGCCTTCTGCATAGGATAAAGTATGGCAAATGCCAAAATTATCATTCCGTAAGACTGAATGCCGGCAAGGGTGAATTTGTTAAGTTTTTTTATTTTATTCATAAGCCACCTCACACCTTCTCCGTAATCTTTTTACCAAGTATACCTGTTGGCTTAACAAGCAGCACAACTATCAAAACTGCAAAAACAATCGCATCAGAGAGAGCGGTTGAAATATATGATTTGCTGAATATCTCTATAATACCAAGTAAAATTCCGCCAAGCATCGCGCCGGGGATTGAGCCAATACCGCCAAAAACTGCTGCTGTGAACGCCTTGATACCCGGCATAGAGCCCGTAGTCGGCATAAGCGACGGATATGCAGAACAAAGCAAGATACCCGCAATTGCCGCAAGAGCGCTTCCTATTGCAAATGTAAGCGAAATTGATACATTTACATTGATACCCATAAGCTCTGCCGCATCCTTGTCCTCAGACACCGCCCTCATACCCTTACCGATTCTTGTCTTTTTTGTAAAGAGTGTCAGAGCAATCATAATTACAACACAAACTGCAACCGTAACAATAGTCTCCCATGTTATAATTAATGCTCCGCCAAACAACTTTATTGACTCAAAAGGAACGATTGAGCTAAAAGTCTTAGGTGCACTGCCCCATATCAAAAGAGCAATGTTTTGTAAGAAGTAGCTGACACCGATTGCAGTAATCAAAACTGCAAGGGATGTTGCACGCCTGAGAGGTTTGTATGCAAGCCCCTCAATGGTAATGCCAAGAGCCGTACAAACAACCATTGCAATAAGCACCGCAACCACAGGCGGAAGCCCCAGATATGTGGTTGCACAAAAGGACATATACGCACCAATCATAATAACATCGCCATGAGCAAAATTAAGCATCTTAGCGATGCCGTAAACCATTGTGTACCCCAGAGCGATTATAGCATAAACACTGCCAAGGCTCACTCCGTTAATTAAATTCGTAATAAATGTCATACTATATACATTTCCTTTCCGACTTAAATGAAAAAAGTGGCTGTCCCACAGGGTGAGACAGCACAACTTTTAAAAATCAGATAAGATTACATACCAACGTATACGCCGTCCTGAATAACCATACCCTTAGGTTCCTTAGAAACCTCACCGCTTACAGACCATGTCATCTCAAGACCTGTAAGACCATCTACCTTAAAGTTGTCACTTGTAAATCCAGTTATAAGCTTTTCGCAGATCTCAGCAGAATTCATATCTGCTGTTACGTCTGTATTTTTGCAAGCAGCGTAAATTGCCATTATACAGTCATAACCATCAGCTGCAAACTGGTTTGGAACCTCGCCAAACTTTTCTTTATACTTTTTAACAAAGTTCTTTGTCATTTCATCCTCTGCGTCAGCTGTAAATGGTGTAAGAAGCATTACGCCCTCAGCAAGAGATGTATCGAAGTTCTCAAGAGTTAAGATTCCATCCATTCCGTCAACGCCGAAGAATTTCGGTGCGTACTGCATCTTGTCTGCCTGAGCAAGAATAAGCGATGCAGGCGTGTAGTAAATGGGAAGGAATACAAGGTCTGCCTCTGCTGCCTTAATTTCGTTAAGCTGTGATGAAAAATCGTTTGCTGAATCGTCTGTAAATGTCTTTACGCATACAACATTAAGACCAAGTGTATCTGCCTCTGACATAAACTTCTGATATATACCTGTTGAATACGCATCAGAGTTGTTGTAAATTATAGCAACCTTTGAGCCAAGTTTCTGTGTCGAAATATACTTAGCAGATGCAACACCCTGGTTAGGGTCTGTAAAGCACATCTGGAACACATTGTCTTTTCTCGGAATTGAAATGTTTCCGTTCTTGTCAGGCTGTCCACCGATTACATCTGTTGAAGATGCAGAAGGTGTAAGTGTAAAGTATCTGTCTGAATTTGTCTCAGTAGATACTGCGATACAAGGTTGTGTTGTAACTGTACCGAGAGAAATCTGCATACCCCAGTCCTTGAGGTTGTTGTACGCATTAACTGATTTTTCAGCATCGTTTTCGTCGTCTTCGTACTTAAGTTCGAAGGTAATTTCGCCACCCATAGCGTTGATTTCTTCAACAGCAATCTGAGCACCGTTTTTAGCCGCCTGACCATAGATAGCAGCCGCACCGGTGAGCGGTCCAATACCACCGATTTTGATTGCATTTGCATTCTCGCTACTAGTGTTACCACCTGTGCCACAGCCGGCGAGGCAAAAGGAAATCATAACAATTGTCATAATCAAACTTGTAACCATGACGAACATCTTCATAACATAAATCTCTCCTTTTTATTTCTCCTATTAATGATATTAAAGAAGAAATACAAATTTTAATTATTTTATCATATTTGTATCTTAATGTCAATAAATTTTATATGTTGACAAACTTAAATACATATGCTATAATTTTAGCTGTTGCATATGCTGCACAAATATGCGGCTGTGGCGGAATTGGCAGACGCGCTAGACTTTGCTTCATCCACCTCGGTGAAAGAATTGTTGATTACGGTTTTTCCGTTTTCATAGATGAGGATTAAGCGTTTTTGCTCCTCCTCGGGTAACCTCTACCGTGTAAAAATTAAGAGGTAAAACTTAATATGCGGCTGTGGCGGAATTGGCAGACGCGCTAGACTTAGGATCTAGTGTCAATGACGTGGGGGTTCAAGTCCCTTCAGCCGCACCACCCAAAACACTTATAGGATTTCCCTATAAGTGTTTTGTTGTTTTAGATGGTTATGTTTCACTATTACGAACAATTATTTTTTGTTCGCTTTTTTGCTCGGCTTGATTTTTCTGCTAGTATCTTCACGATGCAGCTTGTCTGCCATCTCAATAATTATTGATTTCATATCATTTCTTCTTGTCATATTCTCACGCTCCTTCCTGTAAAACTTGGTTATCTACTATCATATATTTCTTGAGTAATGACTCTTTTGCTTTGCTGATAAACGGGGATTTTAATCTAAGATCAAGATTTAATCCTTCGTCCGTTTCTGCGATGATGATTTTGTCGAACATCAGGTGCAGGTTTGCATTACTGATGTTGTTTTCGGCTATGATATCATCGAGTAACTCTATGGAATGTTTGAGAGTAGATTTTCTATCCTTGATTGTTTTATCAAGGTTTTCTATCTCATAAACTTCCTTTTTAAAGTTCTCAATGTCATTTCGCCTTGTCTCAATCATCTTGTCATACATATCAGCATTCTGTTTATCCTCAATCCTTTCCATAAGGATTTTCTGGATTTCAAGCTCTGTATCCGAAATGCTTTGCTTAAGATTTTCGAGCCTTTTCTCTGTTGTAGATTTTCCTGCTGCCCATTTCTTGACATCAGCCTCTACATTCTCCCATAGGTCATCGAATACTAATCGTATTCCTTCAAGCTCGGCTTGTACTATCTTGTCAAGCATTTCCTCTCGAATTCTATGAGATGTGCAGTTAACCTCGCTGTACCGATGGTAACCGTTGCACACATATTCAACTCTGTCGGGGTTGCCTTTTGTTTTCCTGACCTTTGCTACGAATGAGCATCCGCAGTCATAGCATTGTAGCAACCCTGAATACTTATGGCAAGGTTTGTTCTCGCTCGCACGAACGTTTTTCTTTACCTTGGCATTTAAGAATTCCTGAACCCGTTCCCACATTTCACGGGGAATAATAGCCGGAACCATATCCTCATGCCTGAACTGTTCTTCTATAGGAACTGCAACCTGTCGCTTTGTAATTCTGCTACGCTCATTTTGATGATTTACGACAGTTCCACAGTAGAATTCATTCTTTAAAGTCCGTTTAACCGATGAATAATCCCATAAGAACCTGCTTGTAATTTTAGGTTTGTTATGTCCTTGCTTTTTGCCTATCAGCTTTAACTGATAGTATGCAGGGGATTTCATACCTTTGTCATTAAGTATTCTTGCTATTGCCTTTAAGCCGTAGCCCTCAAGATAAAGTTTGAATATCGTCCGAACGATTTCGGCAGGCTCTTCGATAATTACAACCTCGTTGGTGTTCTTGTCTTTGAAATATCCCATTGGCGGAATCATTACAAGACCTTTTTGTTGTTTTTGTCTGAATCCGTATATAACCTTTCTCTGTATATCCTTGGAATAGCTATCATTGATAAGTCCTTTGAATCCTATGATTAAATCATCTGCTTCGTTGAAGCTATCAATATTTTCTGTTATAGATATAACCCTGACTCCAAGGAGCCTGAGCTTATCGATACATTCCAAAGTCAAAGTTCGGTGTCTGCCGAGTCGAGATAAGTCTTTTACGAATACTGCATCAATCTCGCCGTTTCTTGCCAGTTCAAACATTCGCTTAATTCCCGGTCTGTCAAAATCCATTCCTGTATAGTTATCATCCATTCCTATTTCGATAACTATATGGTTCCCTTTCTTCATAAATCCAACGACCAAATCTTCCTGATTTTTCAGGGATTCCTGTTCGCTGTCTTCGTCTCTTGATAGACGACCATATGCAAATCCTCTCACTTAATATCACCTCCAGATTTTTTCTGAAGACAACATTACCACAAACATTTTGATATATCCAGCCGCAATACCTAACCAAAGTTATGCACTTACTTTGTGCATTTCATCCTCTGTGTCAGGATAATTTGCTGTTAAATACTCAAAGGTAATTGCCTTCAAAAATTTAATCAAATCTTCTTCAGTTCCCACAAATTGATAAGATATATTGTTTATGGGCAACTCCCTTTCTGTTCTTGCCATTCTGCTGCTCCTTTCTTATAGATTTGGCTTTTGATATATCAATTCTGTAAATACTCCTACTGATGATTTCTATATGATGGTTCGAAAGTTAACTATTTAAATTTAAGATAATAAGTAAATGCAAAATTGAATACTGTTTATTTTTGATTCCACATTTTAACCTCTCCTTCCAAAAGAAATACACAAAACTCTTGACGAACAATCCTTTTCTGTGCTATACTAATTACAGGATTATATGTTTGTCAATTATCTTGTAAAGATATTCTAACATATTAAAATTATCTTGTCAAGTATTTTTGATTTTGTAACTATATTGTAATATTGTGAGGAATAAAAAATGAATTTTGAAGTTATATTTGTTCATGGAGAAGAAAAAATCATTACAGAAAAAGGCTCGTATGTTGTACCAATTGGTGGAGCGGCTTGCGTTCTTTCCAATGATGCTCCTACACACCTAAAAACAATCTTTCCAGATCTTGATATGAAAAAAGTAAAGGATGAAGCAACTAAAATGCTTGAGCGTTGTTTTTCAAGCAAGGATAAGAAGAAAAGGATAGAGGGTTATTTATTGTGCGATGAGGAATTTAAATTAAGCAAAACAAAATTCTCTGTAACTAAGACCATGGGCAACATCGATGACGATGGAACAATACAATTCATTGATATGTATTATTTGAGTGATTTTTTTGATTTTCTTCGTTTGGAAATGATGTATGCCCTGACAAATAATATGCCTATCGTAAAATGCGGAAGTTGCTCAAAATTCTTCCTTGCGGATAATCCTACTATGGAATATTGCGATAACGAAGCCTGCAGGCAGTACGGAGCAAAGAAGCGCTCAAAAGAAACCAAACAAGCAGACAATCTTCTTTTATTATATGATAAAGTATATCAGGCAACCTACTACAAGCATAAAAAGTGCACCGATGAAAAACAAAAAAATGAACTGCACATTAAACTCAAAATGCTTATGGAATATCGCATGAAATATAAAAAAGCTGAAATTTCACCTGACAAGTTCCAAAACTTTCTTGAATCCATCTAAACTAAATTAGGCATTACATTCTGCACACCGCTTTATGTAATGCCTTTTCCTTTGCACAAAAAGTGCAGGTGGGGTAAGCACCCTACCTGCAGTAGATTTGCTCTGTAACGGGCTTTTATCGCCGTTACATTTGCATTTAAATTTGATTTTATTCCATTGTTCCGACCATTTTATTTATATCACCATCCGAGTCTACGATGATGGTCTTTGTTTTGGATGGTGCCACATATCCAAATCCATCTATGTAGGCTTTATTTTTCTCCTCTATGATTTCGTTCCTTTTTACAGTTTCCTCATCGGTGAGGTAGCAGATGTCCTTTGCCATAATTTCATCATTTGGATTTATGGGTTCTTCCGGATTCTTTTCCCATTTTGCATAGAGAACATCGGGTTTTGTGAATTTAAATGTTGTCACCTGATTCTGCTTTGTTCTCGGATCGGTGAACCATCCCTTGAATGTGTATCCGTACTTTGTTGGGACATAGCTTTCAAGTCTAATACTTTCACCATATCTCTTTGTTATTGGCTTTATAAAGCTAGCGCCGTCCGAGGCGAAGGTTAAGGTTACATTTCCTAAGATTCCAAGTTCGTTATCAAAGGTCACTCGGTATTTACTGAGCCACCAAGGTGCTGCCGATGCCGTTTGTGATAGCAACATCGTTGTAGCAAGTACTGTACATATTATTCTCTTTTTCATAAGTTACAATCCTTTCATTTTAGGCATAAAAATACCGCCATACTCGAATTTCATTCATCGAATATGTCGGTATCATTTTCAAAGCATTCTATAAAGAACCTTGCTCCTAATTTAAATCCTTTTATAAAGGTTTGACATTCTGTTATTTGTATCATTTCGTCAT
>JAZNCD010000042.1:0-15862 GCA_045587365.1 Clostridia bacterium | reverse complement strand
GTTACTTTCCTACACAGAATGATTGGTTCACCCGAGCCTGCGGCAATAACTTTGCCGTTTACGGATGTAAAAACAAGCGATTATTTCTACAAACCCGTAAAATGGGCATTCGGCAGTAAAATAACCGGCGGTACAAGTAATACTACATTCTCTCCTGATGAAAGCTGCACAAGAGCACAGGTTGTTACTTTCTTGTGGCGTACAGCAGGTCAACCTGAAGCAAAATCTAACAAGTGCAATTTTACAGATGTTAAGTCTGACAGCTATTACTACAAAGCCGTTTTATGGGCAGTAGAACAAGGAATAACAGGCGGAACAAGTGCTACCACCTTCAGTCCTGATGACTCGTGCACAAGAGGTCAGGTTGTTACTTTCCTTTATCGCTTCATCAATGCCGGGTAAATGCGAGGTGGTAATATGTCACGAATTATAACAAGTATTATCTTGCTTATGACAATGGGATTTTGCGGATGCGGATTGTCCCGACGTAATACGGATCATATTGACGGTGGAGTTAAAACATATAACAGCGGAGAGAATTCGCCGAAGGTCGTAGATTCAACAGAGATAATCAGCTTTGAATTTGAGGTTTCGCTTTATAACATTGTTGTAGAAGAAGAAAGCGAGCTTGACGGACGAAATTATAAGCTGAGTGCTGTTTTAGAAGATGGAGCTGTTAAATCTAAAATCAAATGGCGTGACAGAGCAGGTGCCGGAGAAGAACACGATTTCACAGCGGATGCATCATTTATGACAAACCTTCAGGAAATCGTATCAAAATATAATTTTGCCCAATATAATGGATATATCAGCAAAGTAAGCGGACTCCCTGATATGTATGGTGCAAAGATTGATATCAAATATGCATCAGGAGAAAGCATATATGCATACGATAATCAAGATTGCTTTATATCCATTGATGCAATAAAGGAATTGGTTAAGATTTTTAAAGAATCAGAGTAAGAATAAAGTTATTACAATCAAGGCCTTGGGCACGTCGCTCACTTCTTTTTGCTACGCGCCACATCAATGATACGCAGTATCTTGATGTATCAGATGTTGCGTCTTGCATACAAATCGTGCATTTGAAATTACAAACTTGCAATTGGGGCTTTGTGGTCATTATCCCCCAACCCCTTTAATGGCACAGACTTGCGCTATGCGACAAAAAGCTTTCAGTTTCGACATTCCCGTATCATATAATAGGAGCAACATAGAGACTTTTTATATCGAAGTGGCGTAAAAGCCAGAAATACAGGGTCTTTCAGCAAAACGGCAAAATCACATCAATCTCAACTACAACCTAATATAACAGACAGAGCAAAAAAATCATAAAACCCTTGTGAGATGCATTCTTACAAGGGTTTTTAGCATTTCAACTAAATTTTCAAAAATTACTTGATTTTATTTCGGTATAGCGATATAATAATAGCATAGAATATATTAGGGTGATGAAAATGAGTATAAATGAAATTTTAAGTAATATCGGAATGACAAAATACCGATTGGCAAAACTCTCCGGTATTCCCCATGCGACACTTAGTGAATTGTGCAGCGGTAAAACAAACATTGAAAAGTGTTCCGGAGAAACATTATATAAAATCGCAAAAGTATTAAATGTGTCTATGGAGAGCCTGCTTGATGACAGAATGACAACTCTTGCAAGAGAGCGTTCCTACGAGTATGGTCTTCCTTCATATCTACAACATGATTTGGATGTATACAAAGATGCCGTATCAAAGAATTCCACTTTGATAGATTGCTATTGGGGCGAACTTTACGGAAGCATCAATATGGCAGAAATCAGCGATGGACTAATAACGCCGGAGCATGCGGATTATTTAAGGCAGAAATATTTATGGAGGTAACATTATGGCAAACAGAATTGATTTTACAAACTGTAAGCGAATTATAGGCAGAGCATATAATGGTGCAAACGGAAAGAAAATTGCAGTAGAATATGAAGGTGAAAGATATATGCTTAAGTTTTCTCCATCAGGAAATAAAAAGCCAACAGAATTATCATATACCAACAGTTCAATTAGCGAGCATATAGCAAGCAGTATATTTAATATGATAGGCATAAAAGCACAAAAAACAAAACTTGGAACCTTTACTGTAAATGGCAAGGTGAAAATTGTTTGTGCATGCAAGGATTTTACTGATAAAAATAAAAACTTATATGATTTTTGTTCTATAAAAAATACCGTTATTGACTCTGAACATAATGGTACAGGAACAGAGCTTTCCGATGTTCTCGAAACAATAGAAAAGCAACAATTTGTAAGTCCCGAAGAATTGCTTAAGCATTTCTGGAATGTGTTTGTAGTAGATGCCTTACTTGGCAATTTCGACAGGCACAATGGTAACTGGGGATTTTTGTTCGATGATGAAACTCAAACATCTGAGATTGCACCTGTTTTTGATTGCGGTAGTTGTTTGCTTCCACAGGCAGACGAAAAGATAATGAGAACTATTTTAGAAAACGAAGATGAACTAAATGCCCGTATTTTCCAATTCCCTACATCCGCAATTAAACTGAATGACAAAAAAATCAACTACTATGATTTCATTTCTTCAATGGGAAACGAGGATTGCAACAAAGCAATTTTAAGAATTGTGCCCAATATTGATATTGACCTCATAAATGCATTTATTGATAACATTATTTATATATCCGATTTGCAAATGGAATTTTATAAGACATACATTACAGCAAGATACGAAAAGATCTTGTTGCCAACATATAAATCTTTGAGCAAATGAGGTATGGTCTATGATTTTTTATGTAACAAAACAGACCTTTGAAAGATATAAACTTAAAATGCCGGAAGATTTAAGTTTTCCAATGAATGAAATTGCTAAAGCAACGCTAAAAAAAGAAAGTGGAAATCGTCTTCTGGAGTGGGGCGGTAAACTGTTTTATTTTGATAAAAGAAAATGCATTCAGTTTGTTAACTTCGCAAGCAAATTAACCATATTTGTATTTGATATAAAGATGGATGACTTACCTATGGTTGGGAACTATATTGCAAATTATCTTCTGGATATTTATAGTAATGATAAAACGATGATTAAGTATCTCAAAAGATTATTCGAGGAACATCCAGCTTGTTGCTTTTCAAAGCTTACAGATAAAAGCGCCATATCTACCCTTAATAGAACACAATGGACATTTGCAGATGATGGATATAGGTTTTATGATTATATCGAAAACGGTATTTTGAATACGAGAGAAATTAATAAGAGAGTAAATACAGATTGGTTGTTTACACAAAAGATAAACGGGAAAACAGAATATTTTTATGCAGTGGATAAATTTAAAGAAGTGCTGATAGAAATGTATGAAAATGAATGTTAAACATCTGTATAAAAATGGAAAATGCAAAATCCTGAAAAATGCTTAAATAGTGGTTTTCAGGATTTTTTCTTTTCTTCACAATATTGGGTATCAAAAAAACATTTGCAGTTAGTTTTACACAACGATATAAAAATAAAAATTACACTATTTTTACACTATTTTTACACTATTTTTCATTATTATCTTTACAGGTGTTTTTATTTAAGGTGAAAAGTGTAATGCGCGAACAAATATTCCCTGTAAAAAATGTGATAAAATTTATAATATTCGTTGCATTTTATGAAAATATGTGGTATAATAACATCAGAATAAGAAATTGGAGGATGCTCTATGTATCGTTATGCAATAGAAAATCTTGATAAATGGAAAAACAGTAAAAACCGAAAACCTCTTATTATCGAAGGTGCAAGACAGGTAGGCAAAACCTGGATTATGAAAGAATTCGGTAAAAAGTCATATAACAAGACTGTATATATAAATTTTGATTCCAATGTACAAATGGCGGAATTGTTCTCTATAGACTTAAATGTGGAACGCATAATTATGGGACTTGAACTATATGCAGGACATAAAATCAACCCATCTGATACGCTTATTATATTCGATGAGGTTCAGGAAGTGCCGAAAGCATTATCGTCGCTTAAATATTTTTACGAAAATGCTCCGGAGTATCATATTGTATGCGCCGGTTCACTTCTTGGAATTGCTCTGCACGAAGGAACATCGTTCCCTGTCGGTAAGGTAGACTTCCTTAAATTGTACCCTCTGTCATTCAAAGAATTTCTTATGGCAATCGGTCTGGAACGATTTGCAGAGTTGTTAGATAAAAAAGATTATGCTATGATAAAAAGCTTTAAGCAGACATATATCGATGCTTTAAAGCAGTATTACTATGTTGGAGGTATGCCTGAAGTTGTGGCATCCTTTGCTGACGAAAAAGACTTCAACGAAGCAAGAAAAATTCAAAAAAGAATACTGACTGCTTATGAACAGGACTTTTCAAAACACGCACCAAAGGAAATTGTACCGAAAATAAGAATGTTATGGAACAGCATACCCTCGCAGCTTGCAAAAGAAAACAAAAAGTTTATATACGGCCTTATTCGTGAAGGTGCAAGAGCAAAAGAATACGAAACTGCAATTATGTGGCTTTCGGATTGCGGACTTGTGCATAAGGTTAGCAGAATTAATGCACCCAATATACCTCTTAAGGCATATGAAGACTTGAAAGCATTTAAATTATTCATTGTCGATGTAGGCTTACTCGGTGCAATGGTAGGTTTAAATCAGCGTACACTCCTAAATGGAAATGAATTATTCACTGAATTTAAGGGAGCATTAACAGAGCAATATGTTATGCAGCAGCTTGCAGTAAATCAAGACTTGGGAATTTATTATTATACCAATGACCGAAATACCTGCGAGGTTGATTTTATAGTCGATAATGGTGATAATATCATTCCGCTTGAAGTAAAGGCAGAAATCAATCTCAAAGCAAAGAGCCTTAAAACATATAGAGAAAAATTTACACCGGAAATATCAATACGCTCCTCTATGGCAGATTATAGCGAAGAAGTTGGACTTATTAACCTTCCGTTATATGCGATTCAGGGAATTTAGATTACCGAGCTAGGTGTACTGTTTTATGTACAGTTAGGAGCAAGATTTGTGATGGCATGCATTGAGAGTGACAGTGATATTTATGATGACTATGCTTAAATAAACTTTCTTGTTCAAAAAACGTGCAATATTAAGGGGTATGTGAACCAAACTCGTGATGAGTAAGGTAAACATACCCCCTTTAAATTTTATTTAGCCAATATCTGCTTATTTGTTGGCGTTTAAATCGTATTTTTTCTTGTTCTCCGTTATAATAATCGAAAGCGCTTCCTCTTTGGTAATTTCACCAAGCTGATACTTTTCAAGTGCCGGCTGGGCTTTTTTATGCCATTTATTAAGACGCCTCTCTGCGGCAAGTTCTTCCTTATGCCATCGCCTGTCTCTACAATGCGATAGACGGAATTGATATAGACGTGGATGTTGACATCGCCAGAGATTTTGGTTACAGGGGGTGTTACTGATGAAGTTATCTGCATACGAGCGCGAGACCATTATCCTTTTCAACGAGACAAGTGAACCGGCAGAAGTGTTTACTTACAACAAGAAAATGATAAGAAAGCTCGATAGACTCGCTCAAAAGTTCCCTGATGAATTTAAGTTAAAGTCAGATAACGGGGACGGCGGAATGACCTACATAGTACCTAAAAACAGAATCCTGATTAGTACACCGAAGCGGAAAACTGTGACAGAATAAAATGAAGCAGGAAAAGGCATTGGTGTCGGAATCCGACACCAATGCGGTCAAACGCCCACCGGCAGTGCCGTTGGGAGATGGTGCTAAATCATGAGTAGTGGTGCTGATTTGTAGGATACTTAAGGCGAAACAGCTGAAATCATGCGGATTTCACCGTATGATAAGGAGGTGTCAGACAGAATTGTGGCAAATGTAAGAATTACGGTATCGCTTAGTAGAGAGCAGGTAGAATCAAGCGAAATGCTGATGAAATTGTCTGGAGCAAAGAATCAAAGTGAGTACATTAGGAAAGCCATCGAAACGTATAACGAGTATTTTTTAAATCCCGAAGATGCGAAATGGAAATCGCCTATGGCGAAATCGGTTGAGAATTTGGTGAAGAATATGCTGAAGCACTACGAGAGATTGGTTTTCAAGAACGAGGTTATGATTGCGAAATTGTATTGGCTGATGGTTCGAAGATTAGATGTAGAGCAAGAATGGGGTGATGAAATTCATCAGGTGGCGGTGTTCGATGCCAAGCGTACACATGGAGAATTTAATTCTCCAAAAGAGTGAATATTTTAGGACAGGCTTACATAGTATGTAACATAAATCAAATTTGGAATTGGAGGAGAAATGTTATATGAATAAGGCGAAACTACATATAACCTTCCATAATCCAAATACAAGGAATGACTCCGAAAGAATAGCAGGTGAATTTATTTCACAGGCGGCGACTGGAGTTCTAACCAAAATGATTTTAGACAAGATGGATAAGCATAGCGAAAATAATAATTCTAAATCATATAGTGATTTGGATTAAGGAATACATAGTAAACACACTCCGCCTGAATGAAATTTTTAGGCGGAGTATTTTCTTAAAGAAGGAAACACAGGGCTCCCGAAAAGCCGTGGCTTTTTGGGAAAGAGGAAAAGAAATAAAACGGATGAAACTTTTCTTTTAAGAAAAGTTGAAAAAGTGAAATTTTCTTTGACGACCTTCGTGGACTTATAGAAAATTGTGTGGTATGTTGTGTGTTGCGCAAAGCATACTAAATCAGAAAGAGAGGTAATCATTTATGAGAATAGCGCCTTATTGCAGAGTATCAACTGATAAAACAGATCAGCTGAATAGTTTGGAAATGCAGAAGAAATTCTACGGCGAATTTGCCGAAAGAAACAACCACGAAATTACTCATATGTATGCAGACGAGGGTATTTCGGGAACACAGATGCGAAAGCGACCTGAATTTATGAGACTAATGAGGGATGCAAGACTTGGTAAGTTTGATATGGTGGTAACCAAGGACATATCAAGAATGGCAAGAAACGTGGTTGACTTCCTGCAATCAATCAGAGAACTGAAAGCTATAGGCATCCCGGTTGTGTTCGTAAACACAAATTTGTCAACCGAAGACGGAGAATTGGTGCTTACCATGCTTGCGATGGTAGCGCAACAGGAAAGCGAAAATACATCCAAGAGAATCAAGTTTAGTAAAAGCCTTAATGCAGAAAAAGGCAGAGTGCCAAACATCATATTCGGTTATGACAAAACTATCGGTGATTACTTTAACCTGAACATTAACACCTTTGAAGCAAATGTAGTTCGCCGTATATATCAAATGTACATAAACGAAGAATATGGTGCAAGCAAAATCGCAAAAATCCTTAACGAAGAAAATATAAAGACAAAGCGAGGATGCAAGTGGACCCAAAACGGAATTTGCAGAATTCTCACCAACAGAATGTATTGCGGAATTGTCATCAATGGCAAAGAAGAAGTAAAGGATTTTCTAACAGGCGACAGAATTTATAAACCCGAAGAAGAATGGAAAGTGGTAGCACGCCCTGATCTTGCAATTATAGATATGAACACCTTTGACCTTGCTCAAAGAAAGATGGAAGTAAACAAACAAAAATTTTCTCAGGGTCAGCGAAAAGACTGCAAACATGTATTCAGTACCTTACTTAAATGCACAGACTGCGGACACTTCTTCAGGCAAGCAAAGCGAAAAGTGAAAGGTGGTTACAAATACACATGGGTATGCTGCGGGCGGAATATCAATGGAGCAGATTCCTGTGACAACAAAACGGTAATAGATGAGGGTGAGTTACTTGATTCTATAAAGAAATATCTTACAGGCTTAATTGAGGACAAGCAAAAGGTCATTAAGAAAATAATCAAAGACTTCAACAAGAATTACGAGCCGATGCACCAAAATCTTAAAACCGAAAAAGAGATAGCGAAAGAGATAGAAAAACTCAAAAAGAGCCGACAGAGATATGTGGATATGTATGATAATGAGGTTATCTCAATGGAAGACCTAAAAGAAAAGACCGAATCCACAAATGCCGAAATTAAAAAGCTGGAAGAGAAAATCAAGATGGTGAGGTTTGGCATCACACAAGCAGATAAACTCGAATACGGACTGACTGATACATTCAAGAGTATAGGCGATATCCTGAGTACTGCAGAGATTACCAACGAGATGCTAAAACGAGTCATAGACAGAATTGAGGTGGCTGAAGATGGACATATTGACATATACCTAAGGCTCCTTGCTGACATAGGACTTGACGAAAAGTATCAATGTTCTTCTATCAGTACATAAGGATATAACAGAGCGGCTTACCGAAATAAACTGCTCTCTAGCAGAAGAGGTTCGCTCGATACTGCTCGAGAACAAGCAAGAGCGTCACATCAGGGGCGGATGGGCAACAAGGGAAAAATATCGCCTGAAAAGAAATGCAGGCTAAAAAAATACAGGGGAGACTCCCCTGTATTTTTTATAACTCTAAGTTTGGTACGGCGTTGAGGCTCATATCTCCTCTTACGCCTTTTTCGTATTCATAATATGCTATGCATCCTATCATTGCCGCATTGTCTGTACAAAGCTCAAACCTCGGGCAACGAAAACTCATCCCCTCTGCTTCTGCCTTTGTCTTTACCCTTTCTCTAAGTGGCGCATTTGCCGCAACTCCGCCCGCCAGAGCTACAACCTTTGTGCCATACTTCTTTGCACATTCTATAAGGTGAGAGGACAACACATCTATTACTGCTTCCTGGAATGATGCGGCAACATCAAATTTGTTTATCTCCTCGCCCCGTTGCTCTGCGGTATGAATGTAGTTAAGCACCGCTGTCTTTACGCCGCTAAAACTAAAGTCAAAACCACAATCACCCATATTAACCCTCGGGAAGTGAATTGCATCTGCCTCTCCAGACTTTGCCGCCTCTTGTATGGCAGGGCCGCCCGGATATCCAAAACCAAGCACTCTTGAGACCTTGTCAAACGCCTCCCCGGCTGCATCATCCATGGTACGTGCAAGCACCTCATATTCATTATAATTTTTTACGTATACGATATGACTGTGTCCGCCTGATGCCACAAGACAGATAAAGGGCGGTTTTAAATCAGGATATTCGATAAAATTCGCCGCAATATGACCTTTTATATGGTGGACAGGCACAAGAGGTTTGTTTAGTGCAAGGCTAAGACCCTTTGCATAAGACACCCCCACAAGAAGCGCGCCCACAAGACCGGGGCCATAAGTCACCGCTATGGCATCTATCTCTTCTTTTGAGACACCACTGTCTAAAATCGCCTTATCAACCACCGCACTTATGTTTTCTATGTGTTTTCGCGATGCAATCTCGGGCACAACACCGCCGTATATTTTGTGAAGTTCTATCTGCGTATTGATTACATTTGACAGAATTTTTGTTCCATCTTCTACTACTGCCGCTGCAGTTTCGTCGCAAGAACTTTCAATAGCAAGAATCTTCATAATTTATTCCTCCATCAATGATTTACTCATCAGTACGGCATCCTCTTTGCCTTTATAATACTTCTTTCGTATTCCGCAGGGTGTAAATCCGCACTTTTCATAAAGTCCGATTGCCGCATCGTTAGACGCCCTGACCTCAAGGCCCAAACTCTCCATACCCTTCTCTCGGCTGATACTAGTCAAAAGTTCGAGAATTTTCTCGCCAAGCCCCATACGTCTGCTCTCGGGAGAAACCGCTATATTTGTAATGTCGCCGCAGTCGTACATCATCCATACTCCGCCATAACCTACAACTTTGTCGATTTCTTCGTCTCTTGCGACAATATAGACCGAAATTTTGTTACTAAGTTCACTCTCAAAGGATTCAAATGACCAAGGGTCCTCAAAGCATATCTTTTCAAGGGCATAAACCTCGTCGATATTATCACGGCTCAGCATCTCAAACTTAATCATATCAATCTCTCAATTTCTATTTTATAATTTCAATTACTTTTTCTATCTTCTGTCTGATTTCATCTCTGCAGGCTCTGTATACTTCAATATTTCCTCCAAAGGGGTCTGATACATCCTCTCCGTCACCGCAGAATTCCCCAAGAGTATAAACCTTATCACAGTCAAACATTGTCTCTATCATCATCTTATGGCTCTGTGACATAGTCAGTATCAGGTCTGCCCTATCTGCCATATCTTTGGTTATTTGCGTTGATATTTCCGCGGAAATATCAATACCCAGCTCTGCCATGGCATCTATTGAGTTTTGCGAAACTCCCGTTCCGCTTGCAAAAATACCTGCAGATTTTGCCTCTGCCAAAACTCCCTTTTCTTTAACAAAGTGATTAAACATAGCCTCTGCCATAGGGCTTCTGCAGGTGTTACCTGTGCAGACAAAAAGAATTTTCTTTTTGCCAGACACCTTTACAATTTTTTCTCCTGCCGCACGATAAAGTCTGTTTCTGACCGCCATCCACACGCCATTTTCGGGTATCTCGGGCGCATACACTATATCCACACCGAGTTCATCCATCCCACGAAGTGCCGCAAACAATTTATGGGCGGCATTCTCGGGCTTTTTTAAACTGCCAAGAGAAATTGAAACTACACCGTCTATTTTGGGTAACTCATCAAAGGTTAAAAGTCCAGCCTTTTTGTTAATTGAATTATTCTTTATGTACTCCTCCACTTCTTCAAAGGCGCCCGACAGAATAACAACCTCCGCATTTGGCGAATAATGCTTGTATTTAAGCCCGGGTGATTTAACTGCCTCTCCCTCTTTTAACTTTGTTGCACATTCAACCTTGCCGAGAACCTCACTGAGTTGTTCGAGGGTAACTCCTCCCGGTCTCAGGAGAGTTGGCAAATCTCCACTCATATCAATAACCGTTGACTCAAGTCCGACCTCACAAGGCTCACCCGAGACAATGGCATCCACTCTGCCCATCATATCATCTATACAATGCTTTGCCTCTGTAGGACTTGGTTTGCCCGACAAGTTGGCACTTGGTGCGGCAATCGGTATGCCCGATAGTTCAATAAGCCGTCTTGCTACCTCACTCTTTGGCATTCTTACTGCAACAGTATCAAGTCCGCCCGTTGTTTCATATGGAACATTTTTACATTTTTTCAATATAATTGTAAGCGGCCCCGGCCAGAATTTATCCATAAGGCGTCTTGCATCATCTGTGATATCTTCTACTATTCCACCGAGCATATCCGTTGACGAGACATGAACAATTAAAGGGTTATCAGATGGACGGCCCTTTGCCTTAAAGATATTTTTAACTGCTATCGGGCTTGTTGCATCCGCTCCGAGCCCGTAAACCGTTTCGGTGGGAAAAATCACATTGCCGCCATTTTTTAAAATATCGGCGGCAATTTTTAAATCCTCATCTGCGGTTGTAAGTATTTTTGTATCCATAACTTACACCTCTTAGGTTATATGTTTACTCAGCCTGAGCCTTGAGCTTTTCGCTCTGGTCGGTTGTGATAAGTGCATCGATTATCTCATCGAGGTCACCATTCATTATCTGCTCAAGTTTATAAAGTGTAAGACCAATACGATGGTCTGTCATTCTTCCCTGAGGGAAGTTATATGTTCTGATTCGTTCACTTCTGTCGCCTGTGCCGACCTGACTCTTTCTGTCCGCCGCAATAGACGCGTTACGCTCTTGCTCCATCATATCGTAAAGGCGTGTACGAAGCATCTTCATAGCCGCCTCTCTGTTCTTGTGCTGAGAACGCTCGTCCTGACACGCAACTACTATTCCGGTCGGCAGGTGTGTTATACGGATAGCAGACTCGGTCTTGTTAACGTGCTGACCGCCTGCACCGCTTGAGCGGTAGGTGTCTATCTGCAAATCCTCAGGATTTATCTCAACCTCTACATCGTCAACCTCAGGCAGCACTGCAACTGTAACGGTAGATGTATGAATTCTGCCGCTTGACTCGGTCTCGGGCACGCGCTGTACTCTGTGTACACCGCTTTCAAACTTAAGGCGGCTATACGCCCCCTCGCCCTCTATCATAAAGGTAACTTCCTTTATGCCGCCGATACCGATTTCACTAAGGTTTAAAACCTCAGTCTTCCATCTCATAGAATCTGCGTACATAGAATACATTCTGAACAAATCACCTGCAAAGAGGGCAGCCTCGTCGCCACCTGCACCGCCGCGGATTTCCACCATAACGTTTTTATCATCATTGGGGTCTTTTGGCAGAAGCAAGATTTTAAGCTCTTCCTGAATTCTCTCGATATTTTCTTTTGCCTCTTTGATTTCGGCAACAAGCATTTCTTTAAACTCTTTATCCGTTTCGGGGTCATCCATCATCATATTGGCATCGTCAATAGTCTCTTTGTTCTGCTTGTACTCGCGATACTTGTCAACGATAGGTGATAAATCAGAATGCTCTTTACAGAGCTTTCTCCACGTTTCCTGGTCTGCAATAACCTCAGGATCACTGATTCTTTGAGCAAGTTCTTCAAACTGCTGCTCTATAAATGAAAGTTTCTCAAACATATAAAAATTCCTTTCTATAACTCGCCTCTTGATTTTGCAATCAGGAATGCATTTATAAATCCATCAATGTCGCCATCCATTACGGCATTTATATTACCAACCTCAAAATTTGTTCTGTGGTCCTTTGCCATGGTGTATGGGTGGAAAACATAAGAGCGAATCTGGCTTCCCCAACCGATTTCCATCTGCACACCCTTGAGGTCATCTATCTTTTCTTTCTGCTCCCTCTCTGCAATCTCTATAAGCTTGGATTTCAGCATCTTCATAGCCGTCTCGCGGTTCTTGTGCTGAGAGCGCTCGTTCTGACAGGTAACAACCACGCCTGTCGGCAAGTGAGTGATACGTATTGCCGACTCGGTCTTGTTGATGTGCTGACCGCCCGCACCGCTTGAGCGGTAGGTGTCAACCTTTAAGTCATCAGGGTTTATCTGCACATCTATGTCATCCTCAATCTCGGGCATAACCTCCGCTGAGGCAAAAGATGTATGACGCCTTGCAGCCGAATCAAAAGGTGAAATTCGAACTAATCTGTGTACACCCTTTTCTGCCTTGGCATAGCCGTAGGCGTTAAGCCCCTCAACCAAAAAGGTGATACTTTTAAGCCCTGCTTCTTCGCCATCTAAAAAGTCAAGAGTTTCTACCTTAAAGCCCTTGCGCTCTGCCCAGTGGGTGTACATTCGATAGAGCATCTCGCACCAATCCTGAGCCTCTGTTCCGCCTGCACCTGCATGCAGGGTGATTATGGCGTTATTCTTATCATACTTGCCCGAGAGCATAGTCTCAAGCTTCATATTCTCAAGATTCTCACAAAGAGTTTTATAACCACTCTTTACCTCGTCAAGCACGCTCTCATCATTTTCTTCAAGGGCAAGCTCTACAAGTGTGCAAAGGTCCTCCCAAAGGGATTTGAGGGCATCGTATCTTGAAAGCTTATCCCGAAGACCTTTAATCTTCTGCATAACCTTTCCTGCTGCCTCCATATCGTCATAAAAGGACGCCTCCATACTCTGCTCTTCAAGGGCTGAAAGCTCTGCCTGAGTCTTTTCTATGCTAAAGTGAATCCCTCAAATCTGTTATATCCTTTTCCATTCCGTCAAGACCCTGCTTGTACTCGTCAAAAGCTATCACATTATCACATCCTTTAGTTAATATCATATCTGTCCTTACGCATTGTCTTTGTCAATGCAACAGTTCTTATACTTCTTTCCGCTGCCACAGGGACAGGGGTCATTTCTGCCGATTTTGGTAACGTGGCGAACAGGCTTTTTCTGCACTGTACCGTCCGAGCCATGGTTCTCGGCAATTGGCTTTGCAACCTGAGTTCTCTCTATCCTGCTTTGAGGCACCGCATGGAAGAGATACCTGACAGTATCCTCTTTGAGCGATGATATCA
The DNA here is from genome assembly GCA_045587365.1 of Clostridia bacterium. Lineage (GTDB taxonomy): Bacteria > Bacillota > Clostridia > Monoglobales > Monoglobaceae > UMGS1820. The sequence continues at coordinate 2,009 of JAZNCD010000042.1, read as the reverse complement.
TCTCGTCAAACATATCCATTGCCTCAAATTTATACTCAACAACAGGGTCTCTCTGGGCATATGCTCTGAGGTTTATACCCTGACGCAGCTGCTCCATATTGTCGATGTGGTCCATCCACTTCTGGTCAACAACACGAAGAAGAATAACCCTCTCCACATCACGCATTGCATCGCCAAACTCGACCTCTTTGCCCTCGTACTTCTCGGTTGCATATTCTACAAGACGCTCTTTAAGGCTCTCTCTTGTCATATGGTCAATCTCATGCTCGCTATAATTAAAGGTCTCATCACTCAGTTCACCAAACACTGCTGTCATATGGTCTTTAAGAGCAGCAAAATCCCATTCTTCAGGGATATCCGACACCGCAGAGTAACGCGCAACAATTCCGTCTATGGTATCATTTATCATCTTAATGATGAAACTGCGCATATCCTCTCCGCCAAGGACCCTGTCTCTCTGCTCGTATATCATTTCGCGCTGCTGATTGTTCACATCATCATACTGAAGCACGTGACGTCTTATATCAAAGTTTCTGCCCTCAACTCTCTGTTGAGCAGTCTCTATAGTATTGCTAAGCATCTTGCTCTCGATGGCATCGTCATCATTCATACCGAGGGTTTCCATTACGCGGCTTATGCGCTCGGGTGCAAAGAGCCTCATAAGGTCATCCTCAAGGGAGAGATAGAACTTAGACTTACCAACATCACCCTGTCTGCCGCTTCGGCCCCTGAGCTGATTGTCGATACGTCTGCTCTCGTGGCGCTCGGTACCAATAATATAAAGTCCGCCCGCCTCTAAAACCTTTTCCTGCTCAGGTGCAATCTGCTCTTTGTATTTATTATAAAGATCACGATACACTTTTCTTGCATTTAAAATCTCTTCGTTATCGGTCTCCGCAAAGCCTGTTGCCTGAACAATCATCTCATCGCTAAAGCCCTGTTTTTCCATCTCGGCCTTTGCCATAAACTCGGCATTACCGCCAAGGACAATATCAGTACCTCTACCTGCCATGTTGGTAGCAATCGTAACCGCACCGAGTTTACCTGCCTGAGCAACAATCTCCGCCTCTTTATCGTGAAACTTTGCGTTGAGCACATTATGAGCAATACCACGCTTCTTTAAGAGTTTACTGAGCACCTCTGATTTTTCAATGGACACAGTACCAATAAGCACAGGCTGACCAACTGCGTGTGCCTTTTCTACCTCGCCAATTACGGCGTTGTATTTTCCAAGTTCAGTTTTATATATACTGTCAGGCAAATCAACTCTCATAAGTGGCTTATTAGTTGGGATAACCACAACATCAAGACTGTAAATTTCCTGGAACTCTTCTTCCTCTGTCTGGGCTGTACCTGTCATGCCCGAGAGTTTATCATAAAGCCTGAAGAAGTTCTGGAAGGTGATGGTGGCAAGAGTTTTACTCTCGTTTTCTACCTTTACGCCCTCTTTTGCCTCTATTGCCTGATGAAGACCGTCGCTGTAACGTCTGCCAAGCATCATACGGCCTGTGAACTCATCAACTATTATAATCTGCCCGTCTCTTACAACATAGTCTTTGTCTCTCTTCATTACGCCGATTGCTTTAATCGCCTGATTGATGTGGTGAGAGATTGTCATATTCTCAGGGTCGGTAAGGTTTTCGATATTAAACGCCGCCTCTGCTTTTTTTACGCCGTTGGCGGTCAGTATGGCGGTGTGCGCCTTTTCGTCTACGATATAATCATAGTTGTCAAACTCGCTCTCCTCTTCTACCTCTACCTTAGAATCGGTCTCTACAACCTTTTTAAATCTTAATGTCTTTGCAAAGCGGTCTGCCTGAACATAAAGGTCGGTAGACTTTTCGCCCACACCCGATATAATAAGAGGTGTTCTTGCCTCGTCTATGAGTATACTGTCCACCTCGTCCACTATGGCAAAGGCGTGGCCTCTTTGTACCTTGTTCTCGGCGTAGATAACCATATTATCACGAAGATAATCAAAGCCCATCTCGTTGTTTGTACCATAGGTT
>JAZNCD010000041.1:0-7231 GCA_045587365.1 Clostridia bacterium | reverse complement strand
CGCAAGGTAATCATAACTTCCTTTGCAATTCAAATACTCTTGTACTACTTTTAGTTTGAATTCACAACTATATTTTGCCATGAAAAAACCGACCTCCCAATCATTAGATTTTTGGTCTAACTTTTGGGGGTCGGCTCATATTTCTGTAATAGTCGGGCAAATATATAATTTTTTATCCAAGAGCAACCATACTGAAAACAAGTGCAAACAGTGCTACTGTCTCACAAAGGCCAACAACGGTGATGTACTGAGAAAAACCCTTGCCTGTCTCCGCAAGTGCATCTGCACCTGCAGCGCCCGCCTTACCCTGGAACACTGCAGAAAACGCCATAGCGACACCTGATGCGATACCAAGGCCAAGCAAGAATGCAGGGTCTGCAGTTGATGCCTTCATCTGCTGCATAAGAAGAAAACCATAGATTGTCTGTGTAAGTGGCGCACCTGCAAATACTGTAAGAATAAATGGTGCTGCTTTATTGCCCATATAACACTTCTTCCATGCGCCGATTGATGCCTGTCCTGCAATACCGATACCAATAGCAGAGCCGATTGCGGCAATACCCATACATAATGCTGTTCCTAATAATCCTAAATTCATAATAATTCTCCTTTATATTCAATTTATTCTTCAAATGGTTTAAATTTATGTCCACTCCATGACATATCAAGATGCGAAGAAAATTCAAGTGTGTTAAGCCTGATTCCGTGAACAATTACAGACAAAATGTTTAATATCATATTAAGTCCATGACCAAACACCAAAAGGACAATGGCAAGTATCATAAACAAGAAATTGCCAAGCAGGGGGCCTGCAAGCTCATTCACTGTCGCAGATATTGCCGCGCCCGCAAGTCCAACCGCCCAAAGGCGTATATAGGAAACAATGTCTGAAAATACATTTACTACACCAAGCAATACCGATACAATATCTGCAAAGCTTGCAATTATAGCCTTTATAACGCTCCCATCGTAGTTTGCAAAAACAAAGCTGAGAAAAAATCCAACCGCTATAAGCACAAGCGAAACTGTACCAATCGGAACACCACCTATTACTAAACCAAAGCTAAATACCTCGGCATTGACAACAAGGCTTAGTACCAGATAGTAAATACCTACAAGCTGCAAAATTGAGCCAATATGTGATAGCAGCTTAAGGCTTTTTCTATTTCGCGCAGCACCCTTGATATGCGCAACTGTCAGCTGAATAAGCGCAAGGGTGAAGCAGAATATCTGCAAGTTCTGTGCAGTTGTAAGCCCGGGTCCGTTTGGATCCCACGGCAGATGCCATATCTTGTCGCTGTATACATTAGAAATCACGGGGATCGACAAAGACTTAAGCCAGCTTGGCAATTGCTCAGGTGAGAGACCAAACCATGTGCAGGTAAGAGTTCCCCACAGTATCGTTGACAATCCAAAAAGCCCTATAAGCAAGAATGCAGGTAAAACCGGCTTTTTTGCTACAAGTGATTTGACTATCGGAATAGCCGCAACTGTACAAATAATCAACCCATATCCACCATCTCCGAAAATTATACCGAAGAAAATCAGTATAAATGCCAAAAACCATCCGGAAATATCGTATTCAAAATATCCGGGGACTGTTCCCAAAAAGTCCGTCAGCGGGTATATAAGGCTTGCAAACCTATTGTTTTTAAGCTTTGTCGGCACATCATCCTCTTCAGTTGGCTCTTCAACAACAAGCCCCCAGGAGTTTTCCGCAGCCATCTTTTTAAGCTTATCAACATTTTCTGCCTCGATATATCCTTTAAAATATGCCACCAAAACCTGATTTTTACTGTCTGCCGAAATATCCTCATTCGCCATACCTGTTGCATAGGTTTCAAATTCTACTTCTTTCTCTATTGCTTTTTTTGCATTTTTTATTCCGTCATAACATCCGGTATAACATGACACCTTATCATCTATCACATTGGCTTTCTCTGTCAAACTGTCAATCTTCTCTCTCATTTGAGCAGTTGACATTTTCGGAAGCGCCAGACGATAACTGCTTATGGCAGATAATATTTCCTCATCCTCTGCTTCGGCTTTGGATAACAAAAATTTTACCGAGGATTTATCTCCGTCTATCTTTACTGTCTTTATGCTATCAGGGAGAGCATCATATTCAGCTCTTGGCATTTCATAAATCTCAACCTCAACACCTTTTGATGCAAGATTGCAGATGATGTCCGGGTCAATATCACCCCAGCCTTTTAGTCTGTCAAGCTCTATGCTGAGCGAAACTCTCTCTGACAGACATTCCTTTTTCTCTTCTGTCAGAGCCATAATCTCTTTGGCGATCGCCTGGGCATCAGTAACATCTATTTCCTTTTGTTCTGTCCCCTTTGCTTTTCCTATCGAAAAAGCCGCTGCCTCCAAAAGAGCTATCTGTTCTTTGAGACTTGACAGTTTTTCTCCATAGCCCTCTGTTATTTCAATATGAATAATTCCAAGTCTACGGAGTTTTTTTAGTGTTTCTGTTTTTTTGTCTCCCAAGATTATGAGAGAAATTTTCTTCATAGGCACGATCATAATGAATTAACCTGCCTTTCTGAATCACCGATATTGCGAAGTGCAATCTTTCGCTTGGAAATCTTTGAACGCACTACCGCATTGACCTGCTGGTCAGCCATATAAATCGATATCTTCTTTATATTTTCCTCTGTCTCAGGTATCTTTACCTTTTCAAAGAGATTAACTCTCTGCGAGGTTGTAAGAAGCTCTCTATCCAGTAGCCTTACCTGTTCATCAAGCACCTCTGCCTCTAAATCAAGCGACATTGCCCTCTCCATATGGTTTGCTGCAATGTCAACCCAAAGAGGGGTCTTGTACAAATCATAGTCACCCCTTGAAAAATCCGCCCCTTCGAAGGTTGGAATATCAACTCCGGCAATATTGCCTGTGCCTTTGCGGATATTACTTACTTTTATTATCCCTTCCGGGAAGGCGTCTTTTTCAGCAAAAACGGCAATCCATTCATCAAAACCCTTTTCAAGTTCTTCTCTTTCTTTTCTTACCGCTTTCGCATTGGCTTCTATGGTACGAATCTCTGCTTGAAGCTGTTGTTTTTTAAGTGTCAGGGTAGGCAAATATCTGCGGTACATTTTAAGAGCATCTTTTTGTACCTTTAACTCATTTTTAGTCAGTTTGATTTTTGCCAAAATTACAGACCTCCTTGCCCGTCGGGCCAGAATTCATCAACAAGGTCTGACTTTATACCGGTTTCGTCTCTCTGGAAACACTCAGCCAAAATCTCCCATCCTAAATCAAGAGAGTCTTCAAGAGACAGATTAACAGATAAATCCATCAGCTTGTCTTCAAAAAGTTCTCCGTATTTTAACAACTTCTCGTCCCAACGGCTCATAGAAAATCCCATGTTTTTCTTCTCTACAGTTTCTTTATAGGAAGAATACATACGAATCATAGCATCCATAAGCGCGCGATGGTCTTTTCTGGTTTTGCCGTTTACGTTCTGCTTAAGTCTTGAGAGCGAACCAAACGGCTCTATTCTTCCACCCTTGAGGTAATACTGTCCTTCTGTTATATAACCTGTGTTATCAGGTACAGGGTGTGTTACATCGTCACCAGGCATTGTGGTAACCGCCAAAACAGTAACCGAACCTGAATTTGCAAAGTCTACTGCCTTCTCGTAACGAGCGGCAAGCTGAGAATAAAGGTCACCCGGATATCCACGGTTTGACGGAACTTGTTCCTGAGTGATTGCAATTTCTTTCATAGCGTCTGCAAAGTTGGTCATATCGGTAAGAAGCACCAATACATCCTTGTTCTGCAGAGCAAACTGTTCTGCTACTGCCAACGACATATCAGGTATCATCATACACTCAACCACCGGGTCAGAAGCAGTATGAATAAACATAACTGTCTTGCTGAGCGCTCCGCCCTTTGAAAGTTCATCTTTAAAGTATAAAAAGTCGTCATATTTAAGTCCCATGCCACCAAGCACGATTACATCTGCTTCTGCCTGCATGGCAATACGCGCAAGAAGTTCGTTATACGGCTCACCGGAACTTGAGAATATTGGCAACTTCTGAGAAACAACCAATGTGTTAAACATATCAATCATCGGTATATTTGTTCTCAACATTCTGTTTGCCAGGATACGCTTGGTCGGATTGACAGACGGGCCACCTATGGGCTTCATATTATCAGTAAGTGCCGGACCTCGGTCAATGGGCTCACCTGAGCCATTAAAGATTCGGCCGAGCAAGTCATCACTGAATGAAACCTGCATTTCGCTTCCTAAGAATCTGATTTCGTCTCCTGTAGAAACGCCCTTGCCGCCTGCAAAAACCTGCAAGGATACAACGTCACCCTCGATTTTATTAACCTGAGCAAGCGATTTACCAAAACGTGTGGTAATCTGAGCAAGTTCGTTATATCTGACATCTGTTGCCTTTACAGTAATTACGTTGCCGGTGATGGATTCAATTTTATTATAAACTTTACTCATTATCTTTCACCGTCCTTTAATAAACTCTCTGCCTTATTGTCAAGTCTGCCGCCACCTTCGGTATACAGTGCGTCGATTTCGGTCTCAGCCTTTTTAAAATCTTCGCTGCCGAACTCTTTGTAGTTCCAGTTAATAAATCTCTGGCGCATACGATTAAAGAAAACTCGTGCATCGTCTTTATTGCTGAGTTCATATATACTGCCTATAATATAAATAAGTTTGTCAGTAACATATCTTTGACGCGCTGTGTCACAAGCAGCATCTACCGGGTCAAAAGAGTTCTGCTGCAGATAAACAGCGTCAAGCATTTCTGATTTAAGATAAATAACGTAGTCAGATAGTGTAGTACCTTCCTCACCGACAACCTTCATCATTGAGTCGATTTCATTGCCGTTAAAAAGAATATCCTTACAAAATTCGGATTTCTTTCGATCTATAACACTTTCGTATTTCGACCAGGAAATCATCGGGTCGATAGCCGGATATTTTCTCGCGTCAGAACGCTCACGGGATAAACCGTGGAATGCACCAACAACCTTAAGCGTTGCCTGTGTAACAGGCTCTTCAAAGTTTCCGCCGGCAGGTGATACAGTTCCGCCGATTGTAACCGAGCCTGTACTGCCGTCAGGCAGACGAACATAACCGGCTCTTTCATAAAACGCCGCAATATAAGACTCAAGATAAGCCGGGAAAGCTTCTTCACCCGGGATTTCTTCAAGTCTGCCCGACATCTCTCTAAGCGCCTGTGCCCAACGTGATGTTGAGTCCGCCAAAAGCAGAATATTGAGTCCCATTTGTCTGTAATACTCTGCAAGAGTAACCGATGTATAAACAGACGCCTCTCTTGATGCAACAGGCATTGAGGATGTGTTACAGATTATAATGGTACGCTCCATAAGTGAACGTCCTGTTTTCGGGTCAATAAGTTCAGGGAACTCAGTAAGTGTCTCTACGACTTCTCCCGCACGCTCTCCGCATGCGGCGATGATTACGATATCAACATCTGCATATTTAGATGTTGTGTGCTGAAGCACTGTCTTACCCGCTCCGAAAGGTCCGGGAGTACAGTAGGTTCCACCCTTTGCAACAGGGAAGAATGAATCTATAAGGCGCACCTTTGTTTCCATCGTTTCAACAGGAGCAAGTCTTTCGCTGTAACATCTTATTGCACGTTTTACAGGCCAGTTAAAGGACATAGACACAGATACGTCGCGTCCGCGATCATCTGTTATAACCGCAATGGACTCCTTTATATTATACTCGCCTTTTTCCACGATAGATTTTAGGGTATAACTTCCATGCAAATAAAATGGCACAAATATTTTGTGCACAAAAGGTCCCTCGGGGACTGTTCCTATATGCTCGCCCGCATGGAGAACATCTCCAACCTTAGCAGTTGGAGTAAACTCCCACTTTTTATTGTCATCAAGTCCATCTTCGTAGTTGCCTCTCTCTAAAAACCAGCCTGCTTTTTCTGCAAGGGCAGGCAGAGGGTTTTGCAGTCCGTCATAGATCTGGCCAAGCAAACCCGGGCCAAGTTCTGCCGACAACATCTCGCCGGTAAACTCAACAACATCTCCGCATTTTATACCACCTGTCATTTCATAAACCTGTATCTGCGCAACGTTGCCTCTTATACGAATAACCTCACTTTTAAGTTCGGTATCGCCTACTTTAACGTAGCAAATCTCATTCATAGAAACATTGCCATCGAATTCAACCGACACAAGGTTTCCGTTAATGCTTACAACTTTTCCTCTATTTTCGGTCATTTTTTGCCTCCAACCTGTCTCCATTTATAATGAAGTCATAAATATTTCTATATGCGCCTTGTCCGGATTTTGTGTCGAACTCTCTCTTTCGCATAATCAGTTTTAATTTAAGACCATAATAAAACACAAAATCTTCTGAGAAATTGTCCATTGGTCTGAGTGATTCTAAAAAGTTAATTCTGTGATTAAAAAGTAACATCTCTGCCTCTAAAGGGTTATCTGCATCCATTGCATCTCCTGCAACCTTTATCATTTCGGATGATATAAGGTTATCTTGCAAGTCAAAGGATTTATGCATTTTTTCTGCCCTGACCTTAGCAAGAGCAAGACGAAGTTCCCTCTCGCCTCTGTACCATTCTTCAAGCAACGCGGAAGATGATTTTTCAGGGATTATTGGTGGCACAAGGGTTAAACGCTCTATCTCGCTCTGTGCCTTTTTACCTAAGAAACGGCCGCAAAGTTCAATAAACCTTTCCTCATCAATGGGCAATGGTGTTCCATCTCCAATTCCATCCAGCGATGGTAATTGTGATATCAGATAATATTCTGCCATATTTACTCCGCCTCTTTCAAAAGTTCAGTAACCTTAGGGCTAAGATATTTTGACAACATTTCAACCACAGCCTCGGTTGAATAATCATAATACGCGTTTCCGTTATTCACAGAAATACGAAATCCTCCGTCAAAGTTATCATTTGCCTTAAGGGTAATCCCTTTTTGTATTTTCTCTTTAACACCTGAAATTATATTTTCTTCAAGTGATTTTAAGGTTGCATCGTTTAATATAACTGTTATGTCCTCTGTGTCAGGTTTGTTTGCCCAACCTTCTACAACAGTCACAATAAGTTGCGCCATTGCTTCTGATGAGTATACGGCCGCAACGTTTTCACTCAAAATAGAATTGAGTTCTCTTGCAATACTGTCCCTGAACGATATAAGCAGATTACGTCCTGCCTGACGGATGGCGTCCTCACTTGATTTTACCATA
>JAZNCD010000040.1:0-18965 GCA_045587365.1 Clostridia bacterium | reverse complement strand
TAATTATACACAGGTACAGGGGAGATGCAAATGTTTAATATAATCTACGGCACTAACGGCTCTGACCGTGACGCCTACGCCGAAAATCAAATAAAATCCGCTCTGTCTGCGGATAAAACCTCATGGATTTTAGTTCCTGAGCAATTTTCTATGTTTACCGAAAGGTCGATAATCAAACGCTTTGGCATTTCCGCTCAGGCAAATATTAAGGTTATAACCTTTTCGCGTCTTTGTAACCTTGTCCTGTCAAAGCTCGGACCGCTCAGGACCCAATACATAGACAACGCAGGACGACAAATAATTGCGGCACGAACAATCCGTGCCCTCAACGGCAAACTCTCAAAGCTCTCACCAAGCCTGAAAAAAAGTGGTTTTGCATCAACCATTATAAATCTTGTATCTGAATTTAAAAGATATGGCGTGTCTCCTCACGCCCTGAGCCTTGCCGCAAATACCGAGGACAATGCCGAATTTTCTGCAAAGCTTAAAGATATTTCCCTGATTACAGATACCTTTAACAATTTTTTAGAGGCTCAGGCAGCAGATGCTGAGGATAACCTCTCTTTGATTATACCGAGAATAAAGGATTGCGACTTTTTAAAGGGCAAGCTTTATATAATGCACTTTCGCTCCTTTACCCCTGTTGAATACGAGGTAATCGGCGAAATAATGAAGCTTATGGACGTGTGCGCGGTTATATGTTGCGACAGCGTTTCCGCCCCCTCTGCCTTGTTTGCTCCCACTGGTGCAACATGCCGCGCCCTTATCGAAATTGCAGAGGCAAACGGCGTTGAGTGCTCCTCACCCATTTTAAGGGAAGAGCCAACAGGCGATGACGAGTTTTCTCATCTTTGCCGCAACTACTTTAAGCCACGCCCTGACGCTTATCCTGCGGCACCCGAAAAAGTAAAAATCTATCAACTGTCAAACAGATACAGAGAGGTCGAAGCAGCGGCAGATTTAATCTTAAAGCTTTGTCGCACCGACAATCGTAAATTTTCAGATTTTCTTGTTCTGGCACGCAACACCGCCGAGTATAACAGAATTATGCCCGCAATATTTAAAAGCCGCGGCATTGACGTCTTTCTTGATACAAGAAGAAACATACTTACAAAACCTCTTGTTCTTCTGCTCTGCTCGGTTTTTGATATATTGGCCTACGGATATTCCTGCGACAGGATAATGAGCCTTGCAAGAACAGGCTTATATAACATTCCTGACCGGGATATAGATATGTTTGAAAACTATCTTCTAGCCGTTAATCCCTCCTTTGCCATGTGGTCGCAAAAAGAATGGGACTATTGCCCCAAGGGTTATGATATCGAAGTCATAAATCGTGCGAGAGTCGCCTTAACATTGCCCGTTGAGAGCATCTCCTCAAAATTGACAGGCAGAAAAACTGCAACTCAGATTTGCAAGGCTATTTTTGACTGCCTTGACGAACAGGAGCTTCTGGAAAAAACCGACGCTATCTGCAAAAATTTTGAAAACAATGATATGCCATACCTGGCCGAGGAATATCGCCTTGTATGGAACAGTGTTATTTCTGTCGTCTCACAGATTTCTGTCCTGATGGATGACGAAAATATAACATGGAAAGACTTTGGCGAGCTTTTCAGAAACGCCTGCAGCGGCATATCGGTTGGAATGACGCCTCAGACTCAGGGCTGTGTTCTTTTCAGCCCTATTGACCTATTCAGAAGCAGTAACACCCCTGTGGTAATTGTGCTTGGTATGACAGAGGGGGTTTTCCCCGCAAGCCATACCTCCGAGGGGCTCTTATCAGATGCCGAGCGCGAAAGACTTCTCAAATCAGGCATCGTCCTTGCTCCCGGTGCCGAGTCAAAACGAAACGAAGAGCAGCTTCTTATATATTCAACCCTGACGTCTGCAAAGGAGCAGCTCTACCTCTTCTCGCCCCTTTGCGGTAACGACGGCAAACCTCTTGAGCCATCTCCGATTATCAGGAAAATACAGACGAAAATTTTTCCAAAGATTTCTGTCTGCAATCCCGATACAGATGGCGATATTTTGCGTGGGGCAGAAGGAAGGGCAGCCGCCTTTGAAATTTTATGCTCTCTCCTTGCCGAAAGCGGCGGAAGGGCAGACGGCTTATCCCCTGCCGGGAAAAAGTTGTATGATTATTTTAAAGAGGATTCTCAATACTTACCTCAGCTTCTCTCTATCGCAGATACTATGCAGACAAAAGAGCCTGAAAAGCTCTCCCGCTCTGCCGTAGAGGCTATATACGGAAAGACCTTGTCCCTCAGCGTTTCAAGGCTTGAAAAGTACAACGCCTGTGCTTTTTCCTACTTCCTTGGATATGGGCTTTTCCTGTCAGAGAGAGAAAAGTCCGATATTGAGCCAAGAGGCATGGGAAATGTTCAGCATGCCGCTCTTTACAGCTACTTTGACGGACTGAAAGCCAATAACACAGACTACTCCTCTGTTACCAAGGAGGAGTGCTATCGCGACATTTACGAAATTGTCAAAAAAGAGGCAATTGCAGAGGCCGAAATGCTCTTTGAGAGCTCTGCATACTATAAATATGTTGTCTCAAGGATGCAGAGCATAGCAGCCAGAACTGCGTGGGAGGTTATAAAGTTCTACCGCTCAAGCCTGTTCCGCCCTGTGGGCTATGAGATAAGAATTGGCACAAAGGGACCCATCCCCTCAATAACCATCGAAAACGATAAAGGGGAGAGGATTGCATCTGTCAACGGAATAATCGACAGAGCTGATACGGCAGTTATAAATGGTAAAACATATATAAGTATTGTTGATTATAAATCGTCCCAGAAGACGTTGGATGCAAGGCTTTCAGAAGCCGGTGTGAATATTCAGCCCCTTTTGTACTCTGATATTATATGCAAACGAATGAACGCAAGCCCTGCGGCTATGCTTTATATGCAAATGACCGACCCGATAGTCAGTGATGCAAAGCTGAAGGCTTGCACCGATGCCGAAATAGAAAAGGCAATAAACTGGAACATTAAATTTGGCGGATGGCTCAACGATGACGCAAGCGTTATTTCAGGCTATAGCCGAGGTGGCGAAAATGGAGAAAACTACACTCCCGGCGGAAAGTCATCCTTAGTCAGCGAGGAAGAAATTTATCGCCGTATTTCGGCGGCAAACCAAAAAATACACGAGTCCGCCAACGGAATTTACAACGGAAACATTAAGGCAGTGCCATACATTGACAATGGATATAATGCGTGCGCCTACTGTCTCTTTGGCGGAATTTGTAACAAAAGAAAGGCGGATTAGTTGAATATGAAAACATTTGTACTTGCAAGCAAAAACCAACATAAGGCTGATGAGATAAAGAAAATTCTCGGCGATGAATTTGAGGTAATTACTCAAACCGAAGCCGGTGCCGGCGACATTGACGTTATAGAGGACGGAACAACCTTTGTTGAAAACGCAATAAAAAAGGCCGAAACCATTATGAGGCATACTGGCAAGCCTACTATCGCAGATGACAGTGGTCTTTGTGTTGACTTTTTAGGTGGTGCCCCGGGGGTTTATACTGCAAGATATGCCGGCGAAAATGCGACAGATAAGGATAACATAGAAAAACTCCTGAATGCGCTTGAGGGTGTTGACACAGAAAAAAGGAATGCAAGGTTTGTCTGCGTAATTGCTCTTGCCGCTCCTGACAGAGAAACTGTAACCTTCTGCGGAGAATGTGCGGGCAAAATAAGTGTATCACCAAAGGGTGACGGCGGCTTTGGCTATGACCCGATTTTTTATGTTCCGCAGTACGACGCAACAATGGGGCAGCTTGAGCCACATATAAAAAACGCCATAAGCCACCGAAATGCAGCACTTAAAAAATTTGCATTCTATATGAAATAAACTTAAAACATCAAAAAAGGGAGGACCAATCGGTCCTCCCTTTATATTGTTCATTTCCTTACGGAAGTACGCAGAACAACTTGATTCTGCCCTCTGTCATATAGATAAGCACTCTGCTTGGAGTTGCATTGTCAGCATAGGAGGTAAGTCCTGCTATTGCAGAAATATAATCTCCCTCGTTAACTGCAAGCTCTCTTCCTGTTGCATCATATATAAGCACCTGTGCATCCTCAAAGTCATCCACATTAAAGCTCATAGCCTCTGTTGTGTCATAGTCATCATCTGCTGAAAGCTCAAGAGGTGCAATTGTCAGTGTACTGTCATCTCTTGCAACTACGCTGGCAAGAATTGCAACGAACTCTGCATCATAGATGTCAAGCTCCAGTTCAGGATCGCCTGCTGCCTCTCTTGCTGCCTCAAGCTCTGCTGCATCAAACTGCACGCCAAATTCATTTGAGCCGTCTACATCATAAATCACATACTCTTCTTCAATAAGAGTATATCCGTATCTGTCTGTACCTGCTCTGAATATATCACCCTTATTGAGGTCTTCTGCAAAGCGGCCTGTTTCATCAGAAATCCACTCTGTAAAGAAGGCTCCGCCATTCTTGTCAGGTGATGCTTTGTATCCGTTTGCACGATACATAATTTCGTCTTCCTGAGCATTGTTCGCCTCGTTTATTTGAGTCAGAACATATACAGGTGACAGAGAGTTTACATCCTCTGAATTGTCAGCACCATATACTACAACTACCTTAGGTGCATTTGTTGCAGATACATCAAAGATTTCTACGTTATAGCCAAGTCCATTTTTAAAGCTTGATGCAACTGTTGACTTTCTGAACTCGCTATGCTCAGTTCTGTCCTCAGGAATTGAAATTACGACAGCACTGCCGATATTGATTCTCACGCTTCCCTTTGTGAGAACCTTTGACGAACTTGTGTATGTTACACTGTCTTCTGCCGTTATTCCGCTAAGGGTAGTCAGCTTGTCCGAAACAACCTCCTGACCCTTGTCAACAGCGGTAGCTGTAATAATTCTGTTCAGCACAACGCTTCCGTCAACATTCTTTGTGGTATACTTTATAAGCTGCTGAACTGCTAGCTTTCCGCTGAGACCATTGTCTGCAGTTTCTTCAAGAGCCTCAACAACGTCAACACCTGTTGAACATGTGTCCCCGTTAACGGTTGTGTTCTTGTATGTTCCAAAATCGTTGGTTGTTCCTGATGTGTTTAAAATTCTGAAATAAACGTTTCCGTCAAAGGAGTCTCTCTCCTCACTGTATCCGACAATGTATCCGTATTTTACAGTTTCGGTTGATGCATCCTTTACATAGGCAACCAAATCACCATTAATATCTAAATAAAATGTTCCCGCATCCTGTGTCTGCGGCTCTTCAAGAGCACCATCTATACCCTTTGTCCAGGGAGCAGCCTTTGAATATACATATTCCTTATTGTCAATGCTTACTGACTCTCCTGCAGTTCTTGCAGTAACTGTGCCGCTTACCTTATCAGTAAGAACAACGGCTTTTCTGATTACATTTCCGCCGTTGTCGTTGCTCTCAGCATAACAAATAATGTTTCCAACAGCAATAGAACTATATTCAATATCCTTGCCTTCTTTGTTAACAACCGAAAGTCTGCGGTCAGTTAAGGTATTGAGAGTCAATGTTTTGTCATCGGGATGCTCTACAACTCTTACAAGATTATCAACTATGCCATAGTTCACGGCATCCTTGCTGGAAACATAGTAAATCTCGTATGCTTTCATATCGATTACATCGTATCTGCCGTCACCGTCAGAGTCGATAAGCTTAAGCTCGCCAACTTCAGGGAACTTATCATCAGCAAGAACGTCTCTGAATCTGCTGTCGTCTGCTTCGCTTTCGTAGAGCTTTCCGTTGTATATAACAACATTTTCGGGGTCAAGGTTTATATACTTCTCCTTGGTGTCATTAATATCCTCATAGTAAACAATGCGTGTACTTTCTGTCTCGCTCATATCTACGTTGGATGCATTAATGGTGACGGTTTCGTTGCTCTGAATTACGCAGAACATAAGTGTACGACTGCCCGAGCCTGAGCCTACATAGTAGAACTCTACCTCGTGGCCGAGATAATCCTTAAGACTTTCGTCGGATGTAATGTATGTGTGTATCTCATAGTCGTAAGAATCTTCTTCTCTTGCGTAAATCTGAATCTCTTCGTCACGAAGATTTACATCAGAAGTCCACAAGCTTGTAACGCCGTTTGAATAAATAATACCTGTACACTTTGTGTAGCCAAGATAATCGCTGAGAATGGTCTTGTCTGTTCTTTCTCCATTTTCAACAAGCTTTATTTCAAGACAGTCATATAAAAGCTGTGCTATGCACGCACGGCTTGCCGGGGTCTCGGCGCCGCCAAGCTTTGATGCATTTTTTGTAAGTCCAATCTGGTTTGCAATAGCTATAAAGTTTGCATACCAGGGAGACAAGGATACATCAACATCTGCACCATATCCAAGTGTGCACACAATCATTTTTATCGCTTCTTCATAAGCAACGTTTGCGTTTGGTCTGAAAGTTGCATCTTCATAACCATTGATTATACCCATGCCATAAGCTGTGTTTATGTTGGGAATAGACCAGTTAATAGAAGAATCATTGTCATCTACATCTGTAAAGGGGAGTTCTGCCGCAGTTGTAGCACCCAAAGAACCAAGATTCAAGGTTCTCATAAGCATTGCAGTAAACTCTGCCCTTGTAACATTCTTTTCAGGACCAAAAGTGCCATCCGGATATCCGTTAATTATACCCATGATGTTCAGTGTGTTTACTTCGTTAT
The DNA here is from genome assembly GCA_045587365.1 of Clostridia bacterium. Classification (GTDB taxonomy): domain Bacteria; phylum Bacillota; class Clostridia; order Monoglobales; family Monoglobaceae; genus UMGS1820. Next base: position 12,275 of record JAZNCD010000040.1, on the reverse strand, counting down.
AGTAACTCTCCTCTGTAGATACATCGGAAAATCCTGCAGCTTTCGTTTGTGCCTCATCTGCAGAAACCACCACTGCAAAAGATGACACTAACATAACAGCTGTCAATGCCATACATAAAATTCTCTTTATTGCGCTCATATAATAGCCTCCTTATATATAGTTACTCTTTCGTTGTCTTTTAAACGAAAATACATCAAGATAATTCTATCATCTTTACTGTCAAAAGTCAATGACCCGGGGCCTGTTAAACTCTTACAAATATGTAACGATTATGTTATTATTGTTTCTTTTTCCTCATAAATGCCGCCTTCTCCACCCTCTTGTCCGTCTTTATATAAACAATGCTCTGAGGACGGTTAGCTACCTCGATTTCGTTGCCATCTGTATCTGTAATTTTTTCAATCTTCTGAGTAAAAAAGCTGCCGTCAGGGCATAAAAACTCAACCTCATCCCCTTTGAAAAATCTGTTTTTCTGTACAATGGATGCAACAGAGGTTTTCTCGTCATAGCCTTCAACCACGCCAACCATATCATACTCCCGGATATAAGAGCTGCTGGCATAGTGTTGCTCTGTACCGCCCGGCTTTCCAAAATAAAAGCCCTTTGTGTAGTCTCTGTGGCTGACTTTTTTAAGCTCCTCCATCCACTCAGGCTCCGCCTTCCAGCCATTGGGGTTTTCCATATAGCTGTCAATCGCCCGTCTGTACGCCGCAACAACAGTTGCCACATAGAATTCCGACTTGACGCGGCCCTCTATTTTAAAGCTTGAAAGACCCGACTGTGTAAGCCTATCAATATGCTCTATCATACACAAATCCTTTGAGTTGTATATAAACGTTCCTCTCTCGTTTTCAAATACAGGCATATACTCACCCGGGCGTTGCTCTTCCATAAGATAATACTTCCATCTGCAGGGATGGGCACAGGCTCCTGAGTTTCCATCTCTGCCTGTCATATAGTTGCTCAGCAGGCATCTGCCTGAATAGGAAATACACATTGCACCGTGAACAAACGCCTCAAGCTCCAGCTCAGAATTTGTCTTCTCCCTTATTTCTTTAATTTCGTCAAGAGACATTTCCCTTGCAAGAATTACCCTCTTTGCGCCCATTTCGTACCATGTCTGGGCGCTTTTATAGTTTACATTGTTCGCCTGAGTGCTTATGTGGATATCGAGGTCCGGCGCAACCTCTTTAGTAACTGAAAACATTCCAAGGTCAGACAATATAACGGCGTCAATTCCGATGTCCTTTACCTCTTTGAGATATTTTTCATATTCTGCAATATCATTATTGTGGGGAATAATATTGGCAGTAAGATATACTTTTCTGCCTCGCTCTTTGGCAAACTCTATTCCCCTTTTCATCTCATCAACGGTAAAGTTGTCCGCCGCCTGCCTGAGAGAAAATTCTTCTCCGCCAATATACACAGCATCTGCACCATAAGTTACTGCCGCTTTCAGCTTTTCAAGGTTTCCTGCCGGCGCAAGTAGCTCCGGTGCACAAAACTTTCCATTATTGCTCATCTTTGTTCTCTCCTTTTGTAAACAAAAGCCGACGACACAGTTTGTGTCGTCGGCAAATAATCTCTCAATTATTCAAAGTCAATGCCAACATAGTCACAAATACCGCGCGCTATACCCTCGGCAAAATCCTTGCGATATTTTTTGTCTGCAAGATATTTAACATCCTCTGCATTATCGATAAACGCTGTCTCGACAAGCGCCGAAACCATATTTGTGTTTCTAAGCACTGCATATCTTGCCTTCTTTACACCACGGTTGCGAAGTCCAACCTCGTCGAGCATTCCGTCCTGAATAAACCCTGCAAGCGCCTTGCCTGCACCGGAACCTGTACAGTAGTAAGTCTCTGTTCCCGTTCCGCCACCGGCATTACAGTGAATTGACACAAAAATATCTGCGCCTGCCCTATTGGCAATCTCGGATCTTCTTGCAAGAGAAGCACTTACAGACTCGGTTGAAACATTCTCTTTAAGAGAGTTTCTGGTCATAATAACCTTAAATCCGTTTCTCTCAAGCATTGGCTTTAATTCTTCTGCAATATAATATGTAATGTCCTGCTCACGCAGACCATTACCCGATGCACCTGTATCAACACCACTGTAGTTATGACCGGCATCTATTACAACCAGGAGGCCTTCCGAGGAACCAATCGGAACCCACTCATACTCCGGCTCAGGCTCTTCGGGTACAGTATATTCCCCTGCCTTCTCGTCTTCTTCCATATATGTCTTGTAATCCTCACCGTAGTACTGATAATAATCCCACTCTGAATCCGGCTCCCATATTTCTTCAGGCTCAAACTCTACTGCAACGGTTGTCTGGCTTCCCACAACAAACTTACCGGTGTTGTTGCTGCCAACATCAACTGCGTGACTTGCAGTTTTATCTTCGCCTCTTACAAGCATCGAATTATATACAACCTGTGCCACAAAAGCACGGTCAGCAGGCTCGCCCACTTTAAAATCTGCCCCATCCAAAAGCTTGTTCTTGCGCGCCACATTAACATAGCCCGAATACCACTTTGGTCCAACCTTTGACAGAGACTCATTTCCAATACCCGCTGCACAGACAACCATTTTTACCGCCTGCTCGCAAGTAATATTGTTATTTGGAGCAAAGCTTGTCTCGTCCATACCGTTGACATATCCGTTTTCATAACAGAAAGAAATATATCCCTCTGCCCAGTTTCCGCTTTTTACATCACGAAAAGGGGTCCCTGCCGTTTTATAATAGGCTTCGTTATAATTATTTGCCCTTGCAAGGAAAGCACAAAACTCTGCTCTGGTTGTGTTGTCCCCCGGGGCAAAATGGCCATCGCCTCTGCCCTGAATGACACCCTTGTTACTGAGCGTATCAACAGCCTTATAATATGATGCGGTAATTGGCACATCCGAAAACTCCATACCAAAAACTGAGTATGGAACAGCAACAGTAACAATGACAAGTATCATACATACAGCTGCTACTATAACACGATTATGCATTTAATCCACCTCAAAAATTTCTATAATTGTGTCTTGTCTTTTTCAACAATACCTTATAATTGTACCACGATTTTGCCTTAAAATCAAGTCGGTTGGATGTTTTTTCGGTTTTTGTTTTCAAATTATTAATTTTTTTGTAACATATAGACAAAACGATGCCTTGTGTAATATTCCTGTAATATAGCTTGTTTTTCGGATTATTATGTGCTTTTTTCTCTGTCAAAACCCTAAATATTGTGCTTATCTCTGCCAGGTGCTTTGCAATTTTTGGTTTTTTGCCTAAATAACACAAGGTTACTTTGGTCTGTTTTTTTGTGCAGTTTTTTCTTTTAATTGACAGTTTTTCTCAATTATGCTATACTTTTAACCGGATTTATACAAAAACGAAAAGGGGGGATTCCTATGACAGACAGAAACAAATCCTGTTGCTTTACAGGGCACAGAGCCATATCGACAAAACACAGAAAGATTCTTATTGAAAAACTGCCCGGGATAATTGGGCACCTTTTTGCACAGGGCATAACCGACTTTATTACAGGTGGCGCTCTCGGCTTTGACACCCTTGCGGCACAGTCGGTTATAAGAGTAAAAAAGCAAATCCCCGAAATACGGCTTGTTCTTGCTCTGCCCTGTAAAAATCAGACAATAAACTGGAATAAGCGTCAGGTATGTGATTATGAGGATATTTTAGAAAAAGCAGACGAGATAATCTATGTTTCTGAGAAATATACTCCCGAATGTATGCAAAAACGCAACCGCTTTATGGTAGATAACAGTTCTCGCTGCGTATTTTTTATGACCTCGCCCCGCGGCGGCACCGCCTACACTGTAAAATACGCATTGGAAAATGATATAAATATGATAAATGCGATGATATAAAAACTGCTCCCCATTTTGGGGAGCAGTTTTTTTATACTATGCTTGCACCGCTTTGGATATCCTCAAGGGTGGATGTCACGACAAGCTTGCCGTCGTGCTCGGCTGAGAGTATCATACCATTTGATTCAAGACCCATCATTTTTCTTGGTGGGAAGTTAGCAATAAATAATACATTCTTGCCGATTAAATCCTCGGGCTCGTAATACTTTGCGATACCCGATAAAATCTGTCTGCGCTCTGAGCCGACTTCAAGCTCAAATCTGAGAAGCTTTGAGGATTTTGGCACCTTCTCGCATACAACTACCTTGCCAACACGAATGTCAAGCTTCTCAAAGTCGTCAAAGGTCACATCTTCTTTAAAAGGCTCAATCTCGATTTTTTCTTCTGCCTTAGGTGCGCCAAGCTCTGCCTCAAGCTCTGCAAGCTTTTTCTCTGCATCAAGACGCACAAACAAAGGCTCTGCTGTGCCAACCTTTACTCCTGCCCCTGTTGCGCCAAAAGTTGCGAGGCTCTCCCACGAAAGCTCCTCTGCTCCTGTCTGCTTTGCAATAGCAACCTGAGTATCAGGCATAAATGAGCCAAGGAGAGATGTAATAAACCTGATAGCCTCAATAAGGTTATACATAACCGTTTTAAGCTGCTCTCTGCCCTCATCGGTCTTTGCAAGTACCCATGGCATGGTCTCGTCAATATATTTGTTTGCACGGTTTACAATAGTCCAGATACAATCCATCGCATCGGCAACCTTTAGCTTTTCCATACATTCTGCGGTCCCTTTGGCAGAATTTACGCAAACTTCTGCCAAATCTGCATCAAAATCTGTCGCCTGAGCAGGTGCCGGTATTTCACCGTCAAAGTACTTGTTTATCATAGAAACAGTTCTGTTGACAAGATTACCGAGGGTATTTGCAAGGTCGGAATTAAATCTTGAAATAAGGGTTTCAAAGGTGATGTTTCCATCCTGTGCAAATGGCATCTCGTGGAGAAGATAATATCTCACCGCATCAACACCGAAGTTTCTTACCAAATCATCGGCATAGATAACGTTGCCGATAGACTTACTCATCTTATCCTCGCCGTTGAGCAGCCACGGATGACCGAATATCTGCTTCGGCAGAGGCTCGCCAAGAGCCATAAGGAAAATTGGCCAGTAAATAGTATGGAATCTTAAAATGTCCTTACCGATAATATGCACATCTGCAGGCCAGTATTTATCATAAAGCTCGGATTTTTCGTCACACTTGTAGCCAAGGGCGGTAATATAATTTGTAAGGGCATCAAGCCAGACGTATACAACGTGCTTGTCGTCAAAGTCAACGGGGATGCCCCAGTTAAAGCTTGTTCTTGAAACACACAAATCCTGAAGCCCCGGCTTTAAGAAGTTGTTTACCATTTCCTTCTTTCTTGACTCAGGCTGGATAAACTCGGGGTTTTCTTCTATATGCTTCATCAGGCGGTCTGCGTACTTGCTCATTTTAAAGAAGTAGGCTTCTTCGTTCTGTTTGTGCACCTCTCTGCCGCAGTCGGGACACTTGCCATCAACAAGCTGAGTCTCTGTCCAGAAGGATTCACATGGGGTACAGTACCATCCCTCGTAGGAATCAAGGTAAATGTCTCCCTGTTCATAGAGTTTTTTAAAGATTTTCTGCACAGTTTCCACGTGATAATCGTCTGTTGTACGAATAAACTTGTCGTAGCTTGTGTTCATCAAATCCCAGATTCCGCGGATTTCCTTTGCCACGCCGTCAACATAAGTCTGGGGAGAAATTCCTGCCGCCTCTGCAAGCTCCTGAATTTTCTGTCCATGCTCATCTGTGCCTGTGCAGAAGAACACATCGTAGCCCAGATATCTTTTAAACCTTGCAATAGCATCGGTTAAAACTATCTCATAGGTGTTTCCTATATGTGGCTTGCGTGATGTGTACGCAATCGCAGTGGTTATATAAAACTTTTCTTTCTTATCCATCGTTGTGTTTCCTTTCGGTTAATGATTTTTATAATATATGGTTCTCCAATATATGGTTCTCCGCACTTGGCGGGTTTTGTTAAACATTGTATGCTCTATACTTTCGTCACAATGCTGTTGCATTAAATAATTGCCAAAAACAAATCGAATTTGCCTTTGAACAATGTGCCGTACCCAAATCCTAGCCATCCCCTGCGGTAATGTAGCCAAATTCGATTTGTTTTAAATGGGCATTTTATTTGTTTCGCAAACATGCAATTTGCATAATTTTTGTTGTTATGGCAGTTGCTTCGTTGCAGTGGGGCTTGGCCACTGTATGGGCACCGGGCAATTATTCATGGCAATTGCCATAACAACAATCTGTACAACTAATTTCCTTTATATTCTACACCAAAATGCTCATAGGCAAGGGGTGTAACCACACGCCCTCTTGGTGTACGGCTTAAAAAACCTATTTGCATCAGGTATGGCTCGTAGACGTCCTCTATTGTGTCGGCCTCCTCGCCAATTGTTGCGGCAAGGGTATCAAGCCCGACAGGACCTCCGCCATACAGCTCTATCACCGTCATTATCATTCTCTTATCTATGGCATCAAGCCCGAGGGGGTCAACCTCAAGTCTGCAAAGAGCCAAATCCGCAACTGCCTTTGTAATTTTGCCGTCGGCCTCTACTTCTGCAAAGTCACGCACGCGCTTTAGAAGTCGGTTTGCAATTCTCGGCGTTCCTCTTGACCTTGAGGCAATCTCTGCTGCACCGCTTGAATCTATCTCTATGCCAAGAATATCTGCACTTCGAGTTACTATCTCTGTAAGTTCCTCTTTTTTGTACATCTCAAGCCTTGAGATCACGCCAAATCTGTCTCGCAACGGAGCCGTCAGGGCGCCTGCCTTGGTTGTTGCACCAATCAGGGTAAAGTGAGGCAAATCAAGCCGAATTGACCTTGCCGACGGACCCTTGCCGATAATAATATCCAGGGCATAATCCTCCATAGCGGGATACAAAATCTCTTCAACACTTCGGCTGAGGCGATGTATCTCGTCGACAAAGAGAATGTCTCCCTCGCCAAGGTTGGTGAGCAGTGCCGCAAGGTCACCCTGTTTTTCTATGGCAGGACCTGAGGTAATTCGCAGATTAACGCCCATCTCGTTGGCAATTATGCCCGCAAGAGTGGTCTTGCCAAGTCCCGGCGGACCGTAAAGCAACACATGGTCAAGAGAGTCGCCTCTCTTTTTTGCCGCCTCAATAAAGACTTTGAGGTTTTCCTTCGCTTTTGTCTGCCCTATATACTCACAAAGGCGTCTGGGACGAAGGCTATATTCAATTTCGTTGTCACCATTTATCTCTGATGTAGTGACAATTCTGTTTTCGCTATCGAAATCCATATTATCATTCCGTTTCTATGGGGTAAATATAACAATCCCTCAGTCAGCATAGCTGACAGCTCCCTGAAGGTGAATTGTCGCAAAGCGACAAGAGAAGCCACCCTGGGGTGTTACACAAGGGAGCCTTATTTAAATTACATAAGTTTCTTTAGTGCAAATTTTATTTTATCTTCTACTGTGCCGTCTGAGCCGGCAAGTGCACGCTCTGCCTCTTGTCTGCTATATCCAAGAACGACAAGGGCAGATACCGCTTCGTTATCAGTGTCTGTGTCAGGGGCAAATATTTCCTCTGCACCTAAATCCTCTGCCTCTATATGCTTAAACTTGTCTTTAAGCTCTAAAATTATTCTTTGCGCGCCTTTTGGTCCAAGCCCCGGAGTGTGTGATGCAATATATTTACTGTCGCCTGTTACAACACAGAGGGCAAACTTTGAGGTAGATACATTTGATAAAAGTGATGCAGCAGTTTTTGCACCAACCCCTGATACACCAAGTATCATTTCAAAGGTCTGTCTCTCCTCAACAGTTAGAAAACCATAAAGTGTAAAGACATCGGAGGCGGTCTTTATGTTGAGATAAGTATAAAGCCTGACAGTTGCACCTGTATCGCCAAGGGCTGACAAGCTTGTAAGGGTGGAATAAATCTTATATCCAATTCCGCCGACGTCGATTACGGCGTAGGTGTCGGTCTTTTGGACGAGGGTCCCTGAAATATAATCAAACATATCATAGTCCTCCATATTATTTTTATTGTACCATAGACCGAATGGATAATCAAGGTTTTGTTGAAAAAAATTGGGCAAAGGGGCTCTGCCCCTTTAAATCCCCAAATAAGGATTCTTCGCTTTTGCTCAGAATGACAGGTTGGCGGTCTCCGGCGGGGGAAGGCTTCTCGGGAGGAGCAAGCCCCTCCCCTACGGGACACTTTTTTTGCACAAAAAAGAGAGACCCGAAGGTCTCTCTTGAAAATCTAATTGATTTTTATATTACTGAATCTTACCGAAGTCGTAAGCCTTGTAGATAACTACGTCAACTACATCATCATCATATGAGAATGCAACTACATAGTCCATAGCACCGAGAGCAACTTCGTCTGCTGCTACTGTAGCGTCTTCGAATACAAGTGCGCTTGCAGTTCCAGCAACAACTTTCTGTGCATGCTCAAGAACTTCCTTATCAACATCTACATCAGATGCAGCGCCGATTGTAAGCTTGTTCTTAGCCTTGTTAGGATCAAGAACATATACGTTTGCACCCTCAGCGAGTTTAATTGCATAATAGTCTTTGTAGTCAGGACCGTAAACGTCATCTTCGGGATCATCATTGCTGTTATTATCAAGAAGAACGTCAGCAGCAACTCTAATAGTCTTTCTTCCGGATACGTAGTCAACTACAACACCGCTTTCCATCTTCTGCTTACCGGATTCCCAATTTACGCTAGCCATTGCACCTGCTTCATCAGCTGCATCGGTTCTTGCGTAATCATAGTACTTAAGACTCTCTGTGATAATTGTACCGTCTGCAGAAACTGCGAGCTTGTAGATATCACCCTGTTGAGCGCCTTCGAGAGAGTGACCTGATGCAGGATTGTAATCAGGATCTGTGTAAGATGTGTAGAGTACGCCGCCCATGTAGTATGTTACAGCAAGAGCTTCTTCACCATTGTAAGCAGCTTCGCCAACCTTATCAATTACAGCAATGTTGCTTGCACTTGAGATACCACCGGTTGTGTTGTAAAGTACGATTACGTTTGCAACATCATCCTGGCTATCGAAGAGCTGACCATAAGCATAGGTCTCGCCATCGCTAAGTGCAGCAGCTGTAGTAACCTTAGACATTGTCTTGCTTGCATCACCTGTTGCCTTCGAGCCGCTAACATATACATCGTTTGTAGAGTTCTGGATAAAGAATACGATTGCATCTTCTGCTACATCATACTTCTTACCAAAGTCGATAACGAAATCTTCGCCATCAAATTCTACACTTGCAGCTGCATCTGTGAGGTGAAGTGAAGTTTCATCCTCATCACCCTGAGCGAATGTGATTGTCTTGAACTCGCCGGTTGAGTTTGCAGCATATGTGATAAGCTCATTCTTGAGTTCTGCCGCAAGAACATCCATATCAAGATCTTCTATATCATATGTTGCAGATTCTTCAAGAGTTACATCTGTTGCATCCTTTGTGATTGCAACGTTTGTAGCAAACTCAAGCTTAACCTTTTCTGCAAGGAATGCTTCGTAAACGTTGCCGTCCTTAGCAAGGATCTGAACCTTAAGGTTCTCGTTCTCCCAATCGTCTTCAGTCTTAGCTGTGTTGAGAACATAACCATAGTTATCAGAAGCAACTGCAGCACCTGACTTGTCATAAGCTACGATCTTGCCGAAGTTGTCAATGTAGAATGTACCAGCAGCACCGGGCTTGAGGTTAGTACCACACTCGTAAGCGCCGATTGCTACATCATAAGGAGTACCATTGATTGTGTACTCAAGACTTGTTGCTGATGTATCAGAAGCAGCTCTCTGTGTGATTGTACCATCGATCTTACCCTCGTCAATAACAGATACTACATAGTATTCGTTCTTGTCGTTTGCAAGGATAGAAAGAACATCCCATTCTTCGAGCTCTGTGTAATCTACAGCTTCGCCATTCTTTGTAATGTCGATAATCTGTGTGTAATCCTCTTCATCAAACTGAAGCTTGATAGCGTTTCCGCCGAGTGTTTCAGGGTCGTTCTTGAATGTAACCTTACCGCTTGCAGATACTTCATCAATAACACCTGCAGTTGCAATGTTGAAGAATACATAATTTGCATATGTGTCTACACCGTTGTCAAGAAGAACAACTTCACCGCTGTAAGCAGAGTTTACGAGAACTTCGTTCTTAAGAACAGAAGTATCAAGACCTGCAACTGTGCCAAAGTATACACCGTTGAGGAATACTACTGCATCACTTTCTACCTTTATTGTAGTGTTTCTGCTGTCAGTATCGTTCTTGAGGTATTCGATAACGCTATCTGTTTCGTCATAACCCTGATATGCATCAAGAGCAATTGTAGTAGCCTTGTTCTTGTTGGTAGGAGCGATGCTGATGATGTTGTATTCACCCTTCTTAGCAGCTTCCTCAACATAAACTTCTACGTGCTGAGCGATGTACTCTGCTGCATCTGTACCATTTGCATATATTGTAACAATTTCATCAAGGTCGTAGTCACTGTTACCCCAAGCGTCAAAGAGAGATGCATCGATATCTACATCAATTTCTTCTTCGTCCTCAGTATCAACAGTTACTTTATCAGCTAAAGTAGTAACAAGGTTCTCAGAAACAACACCTGTGAACTTCTTAACGCCGAGGTCTCTTGTGAGAAGAGTCATGAAATCGTAGTCACCCTTACCATTGTAGATAACATATTCTGCGTCTGCACCGTATGTCCATCTGTCCATCAAAGGTGTGTCGATTGCGTTGTAAACGAGCTGAGCAACTGTAGCTCTTGTAGCTTCAACGCCTGCAGCAGCACCTGTAACGTCCTTAAGAACGCCATATCTCTGTGCAGCTGTCTGGTAACCTGTAGGATAACCACCGTTGTCAGCAGCGAAAGGCTCATAACCGATAGTAACCATTACCATCTTTATAGCCTGCTCAACAAGGATGTTGTCCTCAGGACCAAAGTTACCGTCACCATAACCATTAACGATGCCCTGGCCTGCAGCCTGTGCTACATAACCGGAAGCCCAGTGTGACTGAGCAACATCTGTAAACTGAGTAGAAGCCTGACCAACACTGTTGATGCCCTGAATTCTGGACATAACAGCAGCTACCTCTGCTCTTGTGATAGGATCTTCAGGTCTGAAGTCCATTTTACCATCGCCATCCTGGTCGTCACCTGTTAAGATGCCCAGGTTGCTTAACATTTCGATTGCTTCATAAGCGTCATGTTCTTCGCTAACATCTGTGAAAGACTGCGCAAATGCAACAGTGCTAATCATCATTGCGAAAACAGCTACTAAAGCAACTACCTTTTTGAGATTTCTCATTCTCAAATCCTCCTTAAAAATATAAATTTTAATTTTTTTCTACGTTTTTCTGCATATAAAATGCATCAAGAGCCAATAGCACACACCTTTTTGCAGTATAGCTATTAACTTAGTTCAAATTATAACACCAAAATAGCCCAATTGTCAATAACTAATTTATTTTTTAATAGTTTTGTAACAATCTAAACAAAAAACCTTATCATTATATACAAACAACATACAATTTTTCCATAAATTACGCCGAATATACGCCAAAAACCCTGTCTCACACCACAAAACATCATTTTTACACAATCTGCGTATCTCATAAAAGTGCACATTGTTCGTACTAGCATTATAATACCAAGAATTTAATCTGTCAAGACTTTTTTAGCCTATATCTGGCATTATGTCAATGAAACACTTCATCAGTTCGTTTTGTTAGACGGCTCCGCCGTCGGATTTGTTCCCACGTTTTTTTAAATATATTATATATAATATTAAATTAGGAAGAAATTCGCAGTTTTTATTTGTTTGCTTTTGCGTTTCTGTAAAAATTTTTATGCAATTCCCTTGCAGTGTCCGAATCGTTATGATAGAATGAAGATATAATTTTGTTGCCAGACCCTGTTCCGCTCGCCGAACCCGAGCGGAGTCCGTCGTTCTGCTTCGCAGAACTCGGATTAAGGGGCTCTGCCCCTTAAAAACCCCTATGCAATTGTGATATAACATATTGCAAATTGAATTTCGCAACATCATAAAACGATTGAGGTGCATTTTATGAGCAAAAAGAGTATAAAAATCAAAGATATATCAATTGGTGGCGGAAATCCCGTTGCGATACAGTCTATGCTTAACGTCCCGACCTGCGATATTGAGGCGGTTTTAGAGCAGATAAGCCGTCTGGAGGCTGCCGGCTGCGACATTGTACGCCTTGCTGTGCCTGATATGGCGGCGGCTGATGCTATGGCAGAGATAATAAAACGCACAGATATGCCCCTTGTAGCAGATATTCACTTTGACTGGCGTCTTGC
>JAZNCD010000039.1:0-4813 GCA_045587365.1 Clostridia bacterium | reverse complement strand
GTGTGCTTCTCCATATACTCTGACATATCAATACGGATTATGGAATCCTCGTCGCCAAACATCGCTTCGGCAAGAGCTTTTGAAAGTTCGGTTTTGCCAACACCTGTCGGGCCTAAGAAAATAAAGGAGCCAATGGGGCGTTTTGGGTCCTTTAGACCAACTCTGCCGCGGCGGATTGCTTTGGATACTGCGGAGACTGCCTCGGACTGTCCAACCACTCTGCTGTGAAGAATTTCTTCAAGCTTAAGAAGTCTTTCGCTCTCAGTCTCTTCAATAGATTTAACGGGCACTCCTGTCCACATAGAGATAATCTCGGCAATTTCGTTTTCGGTGACAACAGATTCCTTGCTGCTGTTGTCCTTCGACCAGTTATCTTTTGTCTCGTTCAGTTTATCTGTCAAGGCTTTTTCTTCGTCACGAAAAGTTGCGGCAGCCTCAAAATCCTGAATTGTAATTGCTGCCTCTTTCTCCTTGCGAATTTCTGTAATTTTATCTTCAAGGTCCTTAATGTCGGGAGGAGCCGTCAGGGTTCTTATGCGAATTCTCGATGCCGCCTCGTCAACAAGGTCTATCGCTTTGTCGGGCAAAAATCTGTCGGAAATATAGCGGACTGACATATTTACCGCCGCCTCAATTGCCTTGTCGGTTATTTTTACTCTGTGATGCGCTTCGTACTTGTCGCGGATTCCTTTTAGGATTTGAATACTCTCCTCTACGGTTGGCTCGCCAAGTGTAATTGGCTGAAAACGTCTCTCAAGGGCGGCGTCTTTTTCTACATATTTGCGATATTCTTCAAGGGTCGTTGCGCCAATTACCTGAATTTCGCCACGGGCAAGGGCGGGCTTTAGTATGTTCGCCGCATCTATGGCACCTTCTGCTGCCCCTGCACCAATTATGGTGTGTAGCTCGTCGATAAAGAGAATTATATTGCCTGCTTTGTGTATCTCTTCCATAGCGGCTTTGAGTCTTTCTTCAAACTCACCTCTGTATTTTGCACCCGCAATCATTGATGACATATCAAGGGTGATTACCTTTTTGTCCTTTAAGATTTCGGGTACTGCACCGGAAATTATTTTCTGTGCAAGCCCCTCTGCTACGGCGGTTTTGCCGACGCCAGGTTCGCCGATAAGGCAAGGGTTGTTCTTGGTGCGGCGACTGAGTATTTGTACCACGCGCTCTATTGCTTCATCTCTGCCAATCACCGGGTCAAGCTTTTCGTCCTTTGCCATCTGAGTTAAGTCTCTGCCAAACTTCATCAGTGTTGGCATATTGGATTTTCCACCTTTTTTGTCAGGGTGAAAATCTTCGCCGTCGCTGACAGTGCCACAATTTTCGTTTAGTAAATTCAGAATGTCACTGTATAGCTTCTGGGGAGAAATGCCAAGCTCCAGCAGGACTTTTACGGCAATGCTTTCGCCTTCTCTTAATGTGGCAATAAGCAGATGCTCTGTGCCAACATAGTTGTGACCCAGTCTGCGTGCCTCGATATAGCTGTTTTGTATAACACGCTTTGTTCTTGGCGTTGCTTCCGGCTTGATTCCGCCTATTGGATTGCCTATGCCTATGAGGGCATCTATTTTTTCAATTATTTCGGTGTCAGTAAGTCTGTTTGCCTCAAGAATTTTGCCGGCAACACCATCGCCCTCGCGAATAAGACCTATGAGAAGATGCTCAGTACCGACATAGTTTTGTCCCATTTCAAGTGCTGCTTCTGCAGCAAGGTTCAATGCCTGTTTTGCTTTTTCTGTCAATCTGTCTTCAAACATATTTATTCATCCTTTCTGTAGTATATAGGGTATAGCCAAACTAAAGTAAAATCTCTTTTATTATCTCTGCACGTTTTAAGTCTCTGTCTGTCGGGTCTGTAAGGTTGTGGTTTTTAATAATGTTTGCAGGCAAAATAGCATACATAGCGGTGTTTATTTTTTCTATGTCAAGGTTGTTTACTATGCCAAGCTCGATTGCAAAACGAACATCGGACAGACGATTCATAGCCTCGGAGGAGGAGAGGATAACTGCGTGGGTCAGCTCGCCGAGAGAGCGGAGGAGCTTATCCTCAATACGATACTTGTCGGAGTTATAAATTCTTGTCCGCAGCTCCTTTTCCTTGTTTATTAAATCGGTAATGATCTGTTCAAATCTCTCTATTATATTTTCCTCAGTTTCTCCAAGGGTGGTCTGGTTTGAAATCTGATATATATCACCGGCAGATTTTGAGCCCTCGCCAAAGATGCCTCGCACAGTCATACCAAGCTGACCGAGAGAGTCTATAACACTGTTGATGCCGCCGCTGATTGTAAGAGCGGGCAGATGCACCATAACAGATGCACGCATACCTGTACCGACATTTGTGGGACAGCAGGTAAGATAGCCAAACTGACTGTCAAAGGCAAAGTCGACGCTCTCTTCTATTGTGTCATCAATTTTGTTGGCAGTTTCAAAGCATTTTTGAAGGTCAAACCCTGCTGCCATACACTGTATGCGCAGATGGTCCTCTTCGTTTATCATTACACTGACAGAACTGTCATCGCTGAGCAGAACGCCACGTTTTATGTCGTTGTTCATCATCTGCGGGCTGATAAGGTGACATTCGGCGATTGCCTGACGCTCGTAATCCTTCATTGAGTTTATGTCGATGTAGCTCAGTTTAATATCGCTGCCCGAAACAGATTTTTTAAATATGTCAATGATTTGTTGTTGCTGCGTATCTGTTGCCCTTCGTGGGAAGGGGATTCCCTTTATGTTTCGTGCAAGTCGCACACGGCTTGATAGAACAACATCACTCATATTTCCGCATTCTGTATACCACATAGTTACACCTCCTCGCCCTTAGTGCCTGATTTCAAAGCCTTTATCTCGTCACGAAGCCTTGCAGCGGTTTCGAAATCCTGACGCTCTACCGCTGCATTCATTTCTGCCTCAAGGGAAGAAATTTTCTTTCCAATCATAAGATTGCTGCCGCCTCTTTTTGGTACCTTTCCGATATGCTCGAAGGTACCGTGTATTTGCTTGAGCGGTCTATGGATTTTCGTGTTAAATGCTGCGTAGCAATCTCCACAGCCGAGTTTACCGTGTTTTAAAAATTCATCATAGGATAAATGACAAGTGGGACAGGTGCCGGCCTCTCTTTCTCCGTTTATAGCAGTCTGTTTGCCGCCTGTAAACATTCCGGTCAGAAAGTCGCTTATGCCAAAGTTCATACCCGACTTCATTTCTTTATATTCGGGGGAGGAAGATGCACAATCAGAGCACAGGTGCATCTCTTCTTTATACCCGTTGACTATTTTGGTGATATGAGCGGTTGCTTCTTTCTTTCCGCATTTCTGACACTTCATATATAATCAGTCCTTTCTTTATAAGATTTAAGCAAGAGTTATAAGCATATTCTTGACAAGCCCTGCCCTGAGGTATTCCTGCTCGGGGTGCTTTAAAGGGATTGTTTTTTCGTTAATGGCTGCAAGTATAAGTTTTGCCTCGTTTTGCGTAATTAAATCATAATCAAAACAATTTTGGATTATCGCCGCCGCATCGGAGTAGGATAAGTAGCTTCCGATTGCATTGACAATATGCATCATACGATTGCCCGCCTTTGGCATTACTCTTGTAATCTTGATGTATCCGCCGCCGCCTCGTCTGCTCTCTACGATGTAGCCGCGCTCGGGTGAAAACCTTGTTGATATAACATAGTTAATCTGTGACGGCACGCATCCAAAGTGGCTGGCAAGCTCGTTTCGCTTAAGCTCGATTGCGCCATCTTCTTCGGATATCATCTCTTTTATAAATTCTTCTATAAGATTACTCAGCTTCATTTTGTATCACTTCCTTCTACAAGAAACATCAAAATTTGACTTTGACTTTCTTTGACCTTTGATTTTATTATAGCACGTATTTTTAAATTGTCAATAGGTTTTTTGAAAAAAATAAGTCTATGACAAAAAACACAGGGGTTGTTATTTTCTATTTTGTGTGGTATAGTAGTGACAAAAGCCCTCCTTGCCTAAAGGATGGGGCACAGGTCGTGTGACGGGAGGATTGTCAAGGATAAAAACAATCCCTCACCGCCTGCGGCGGAGCTCCCTTTACACAAGGGAGCCTTTGGAACTTGGCGTCTAAAACGCACTATCGAGAATGCTTGTTGATATATAGCCGGATTTAGTTGTAGGGCAAGGGCTTGCTCCTGCTGAAAAAATATCCCTATATGCGACAACTTTTAGGATTAGATTAGGAGCTGATAAAAGTGAAAATATTTCGTCAAATTATAATAGGTTTATTGTGTTTTTTCCTTATATCATGGATAGGGGCGCTAATAAAATGCGAAGTACTTACATACCAACACTATGATGAATTTAAGGATGCCTATAAGCAAAACACGATGCTTGGAGATATGGAGTATTTTAAGGTTTTACGTTATGCCCCCAGCAGAAGTGATATAGCTCAGGTGTATTATGTATGCGAGGGAAATACATTGGGAAGTGTTTTGACATTTAAATATGATCACGAAGCTGAATTGTGGGAGGAAATTTCGTGGAGTACAATATGGTCAGGTGTGGGCGGAAGCGCCTCTGATGTTATTTGGCCATATTGGTGGCATTTTATATATGGTGGTCTGTAATTCAAAAGCCTTGTTTCGCGTTGCGAAACAAGGCTTAATCTGTTTTCTATTTTCCTGCACCAAAGATGTTAAAGAGCATTTTTACGGCTTCTGCTCTTGTCACACTTTGGGTTGGCATAAGTGTTCCGTCGGGGTATCCGCTCATAATTCCCTGAGTAACAATAACGCGCATACTCTCCTTTGCCCAGAAAGGAATGTCGT
>JAZNCD010000038.1:0-35392 GCA_045587365.1 Clostridia bacterium | reverse complement strand
ATCTTTTTTATGGGCAAATCTAAGTTATACGATTTGAAATTTTTGTTAGACGAATAATATAGAGTATATACAAATGGCGACCAATATCTGTTGGTCGCCATTTGGTTGAAAAATTAAAAGGTTAACAATATCTTTAAGGAAACACAGAGAGGTGTCAAAGTGTAAACACGGAGTTGCTTTTCAGCAGCTCCGTGTTTCGCATTATTTACGAGTAGGTTTAACATTTACATCAGGGTTAATGTCACCATCAATAGAGCCGTGTTCTTCTTCAAATTTTTTGATGTTTTCACGAATCAGAACTAATACATGACTGTTTACGCTACGACCTTCGTAGTCGGCAACATAACCGATTTTATTGAGCATTTCTTCCTCAATTCTTATAGATACACTTTTAATAGCCATAAAATCACCTCATAATAAATATATTATGTATTTATTTTATAGCCTTTATGTGCTATAATGTTAAGAATAGATATGCAGTATATCTAAAATAATTTTATGAGGTAATTATTATGAGTGAAGAATTAAGATTACACAGATGCTGTTTTACGGGACATCGACCTGACAAAATGGACCTTGGAGAGAAAGAAATTAAACCGTTACTTGAGAAAGCAATAGATGATGCTATTGCAGAGGGGTATGTAACCTTTATAACAGGGATGGCTATGGGAACGGATATATGGGCAGCGGAGATTGTGTTAGAGAGAAAGAAAACGAACAAGGAGCTACATCTTATATCTGCTTTGCCACACCCAAATTTTGAAAGCAGGCGGAGTATAACCGAAAAGATGAGGTTTAATAAGATAATCAAAAATGCTGACCTTGTAAAAGAAATCAATGATCATTATTTTACAGGTTGCTATCAGGTACGAAATGAGTGGATGGTTGACAGATCAAATCTTGTGATTGCTGTCTTCAATGGACAAAAGAGTGGGACGAAGAATACCGTTGATTATGCGAAGAGAAAAGGCGTTCGTGTACTGAATGTAATTGATAGCGTTTAAAATCGATTTTGAGGCCGAGTTACAAAGGCTGTTAAAGGGGATGTAAGACAAAACTCTCTTGGGTAGGGTAGTTACACCACCCAAAACATTAACTCGCAAATAAGACGGCTGTTAAAAGGCGTGTGAGCAAATAAAAAATGAGTGTAATTGCAAAACTCGATTAAGTGAGGCAATTACACTCATTTAAACGTCTAAAAACCAAGAAAAAAATACTGTTTCATCTTGACGGTTAAAAAACTTTAAAATATAAATTCTATTTTCCCTTTTCGTTTTCTTTGCGAATTGTTCCAATCAATTTATCACTTCTAGTATCACGACCATCTTTGTTTCGAATAGTTCCGGCGGGTAAACCGTGCTTTTTTTCAAAAGTGCCAACGGTACAGTCGCTTCGCGTTTTTCTGGTGCTTCCCATACTAAACCCCCTTTATATTAACTTTGGTTATGTTAAACCTATTTTTGTTTTAAAGTTTCTTTTAAGTCCTTAATTTGATCTTTTGCATCTTTACTACTAAAAACAACGCTTATAACAGCAGCTGCTGCCCCTAAAACCTTCATCAGAATATCCGTTTTTTTAGACATAATATACCTCCTAAATTTTCCCAAACTTGTATGTTGCACCACATTTTGTGCATTTGCCATTAATTACGGCCATTTTTCCGCAATTGCTACATGTAATTCCTGGACCGGGTTTTAACGGTCTTTTCATTTCACACCCGCATTTAGAACATTTTCGTCCCGTGGGTGTTGTAAAAAAAGTCTGTTGACCACATGTTGGACATACTTTTCCTGCCATATAACCACCTCCTATTATATATGTATGTGTGTATGTGTATATATAGTATACAATGAAATCAAGGGTTTGTCAAGAGAAAAAAATCAAGGCTTTTGAGAAACCTCAAAAGCCTTGAAATTGGCGGAGATGTAGGGATTTGAACCCTAGCGCCGGCAAAACCGACCTACCGGATTTCGAATCCGGACCCTTCAACCACTTGGGTACATCTCCAGATATGTTTGAACTCCGATTTTACGGAGAAAAAAACAAGCAAATTATAAAATTTTGTTAGAAAAATGTTAGAAATGGCTAGAAAAACCGCTAGATAAGGGTGTAAAAACAAGGTTTGAACCTCGCTTAAACCCGCGTGGTTAAGCCATTTGTGAGGGTATAGTTACAGTGTAACCGAGGGGATTTCGAGTCATGTCCGTTATGTCCTGTCGCGGTGCCCGAAATTTTTAATCACAGCCGTAAAAATTTCAACCGCTACCACTCCTTATTGCTCGCTGTTCCGTCCACCGGACGCGCTTGTAACCGTCCCCGCTTCGATACCACTCCGTATTCTGCCAGCAGGGCACGGTTTGCACCCTTGCCAGATAAGATTATATCACACCTCAGAGGAGTTTTCAAGAGTTTTTTGGTTTGTTTAAGAATAAATATGGCGGAAAAGGGGCTTGCAAAATTTAGAACTTATCGTCTTAAAAAGTCAATAAAAATTTTGCTTGTATTATGTAAACCTTTATGTAACACAATTGTAATATAAGTGTTACGGCTAAAAATATTTGACACTTTTTTCTCCACTTATAAACCAACGATTTTATAGTTATTAACAGACTTACACACATTTTCCACAGGCGCAGAAGTTGTAAAAAAGGATTTTCCACAGGTTTTTGGAAGTTATCCACAGATAACCATTTTACGGCAAAAAACGACCCTTATTTATGTTACAATTGGTTTACAATAATATTTCAAACTTTAAAAATTTTATTCAAAAAAATTCACAGAAGTCAAATTGCGACTTCTGTGAAACGTCTATCTGCACTCTCTGTCGGGATAATCCCCGAAAATCAATCTCCAGGTTTCAAAATCTACTTCTCCCGTTCTGGGCAATCCATAAAATTCCTGTGCCGCAATTACCGCCCTTGTTGTTTCCTCCCCAAAAAAACCGTCCGGATTTATCAGCGGCATTGTTTTTAAGGTTTGCCTTAAATTCCTGAGGGCCGTTTGCAGTTCAAAAACATTTTGTTCGTTATCATATATAGAAGTGGTCATTTTTACCTCCTTTAATATTCTCAGGCATTCGCATCCTCAGAAAGATTATAACCCGGGAATTGCCCAAAAGACTTCTCCTCGCTCTGCGAGAGAATTGAGTATTGTTCCGCAATACTGTTCCACACCAAAGCATTAACAAAACCTCTTTGAGGAAGCCCGAACAATCTTTCATATTCCAGGACTGCAGCCTGTGTTTCGGGCCCGAAATAGCCCGTAGCCTCTACGGCGGGTATTTCTGTGTATGTTCTTGAAATCAGAGCCAGAAACCGCTGAAGAATACGAACCGCATCTCCACTTGAGCCAAGGGTCAGAATTTCCCCCGGATACGGCGCTCTTCCGCCCGCCCTGAACTCCTCGGGCAACGAGTTATATTTGGTCGTATACGACGAAAATATGGCGTTCCACGTTGTTTCGTCAACTATCCCCGTCTGTTCAAGTCCCACAGATTGCTGAAAAGCCCTGACCGACGCAGCCGTCGCCGGACCGAAAATTCCATCCATATTTACAGAGGGAATAAAATTATTAAACTCTGCAATAAAATTAAGGTAGTACTGAAGCACCTGTACTTCTCTTCCGCTGTCTCCCTCTCGCAGGCTTTCTTTAAACTGACTGTTGACTGTTCCTATAAGCAATCTGTCCGAGTCAAGCTCTGACAATCTGCGAACTCCTGAGAATATAAATATAATTTTGTACCATGTCGCTTTTCCGACAATTCCGTCAGGGGTCAAGTTAAATATTCTTTGAAACTCCCTCACAGCGTTTTCTGTTATGACATCAAATATTCCGTCAGGATAGGCTATTTTGGGGATTGCGGGATAATTTTTTCCGATATGATTAAGTGATATTTGAATTCTTTTTACCGCATCACCTGTCGAGCCGATACGAAGAGGCGTTCCCGGATAACTCTCAGGAACGTCTGCAACAGGAGCATCCTCCGTAAGTGAGATATCTCCATAGTACGAAGACAATATTCTAAAAGGTGTATACCCCTCCTCTGCCAGAGACACCGATCCCCACTGAGAAAGCCCCCCGGGGCAAGACGACCTTTGTCCGTCACAATACCTTGCAAAAAGCGGCGTCAAATCGCCCGGTCTTGTTATATAATCGTTAAATAACTCGTCTGCAATCTGACTTATATTTTCAAAAATATCCCTGCCATTTACAAAGGACTGATCAAACTGAGTAGAGTTTGTAATATCAAAATCGTACCCTCTAGACGGATAATACTCAGTAAAAATCCTGTTCAGGGCAAAACTTATTTGCGCAAGCATATTTGCTCTGATTGCATTCTCCGGCCAATTTGGATAAATTTCGCTTGATGCCACATTTTTTATGTACTCTGTAAACGGCACAGTTACGTTTTGAACGCTTGCGTCATCAGGCGCCCCTAAATGAACAACTATATTTTCCGGCACAGTAAAAACCGGCATAAAACCCCTCCATTCTGCATACCTTGCAGGCTAATAATTTTTTAATCTGTTTCCCTGTCTCCTTCAAGCTGATCCTCTCCGACGGGCTCAAGCACAACCGGCTGAATTGATTCAATCCGGTCAAAAACCGCCACATTCATAAGACTTTGCGTAAAATATCCCAAAGCCTCTACCCGCACATTATATCCACTGTACGGCCGAATATTTCCTGGGGTTTGGGAATACACAAAAGAAGGAGCATTGAGTTCAACACCGCTTGTTCTGCCGCTATTGTCTGTTGTCTGAACATCTATAACCTCTCCATCTGTATTACTTATAACAACCCGCGCGCCTTGGACCGGAAGAGCCCGCCCTGCCGTAGTAACCTGAACAACAAGTCTTCCTTTTCCGTCTTGTCGACCTTCTCCCGGCACCTCCTCCGAAGTAAAATCCGAGAGAGTGCCCGCCAGATTACCTTGTTGCACACCTTCTCCCATTCGTCTGTCAAGAGCCTGATTTGCGCCCTCAAAATCCATTATTCTTTCTTCCGCCATTTTTCATCCTCCCGCCTTCTTCTTTATTAGCATTCTATATTAATTTATGCTATAGCAGGTTTCTTGTGAATACAAAGGAAAACTTTGGTGCATTAATAACAATAATTCTTCAGTTTATTTACAATTTGTAAACAAACCTTTAAGAGAGTTGAAATTTTTTTAATTTTGTGGTAAAATGATAATAATTTCTCAAACAAATACTAATTTTGAGGTGAAATATATGAGAAAATTTTCAAAACGAATTTTATGCCTTGTTATGGCGTTGCTTATTTTTACACAAATATTCGCATTTGCTTATGAGCCAAGCTTCTGGGCAACAGATGCAGTCGAGGGCTGCACGAGACTAAGCATCATATCTGAGCAATTTGCCGAAAAATCTTTTCAGCAACACATATCAAGGAGCGACTTTGTAAACGTTGCAGTAAACCTGTACGCAACACTGACAGCCGAGAATGTTTCTACCCATGCAAAGCAGCCCTTTACAGATACCTCCGATGCGTTCCCCAATATGGCATACTACGCAGGAATTGTCAGCGGAGATGGCGAGGGGCACTTCTTCCCACAGAACACCCTTACAAGACAGGAAATGTGTAAAATTTTTACAAGTCTTTTGGACTCTGCAGGAGTTCTTGGCCCATACTTCCCATCAGAAAACGTATTTGATGGGGTTGCCGACGCCGATAATATTGCATACTGGGCAAAGAATCACGTTGCATTTATGCTTGACAACCACCTGATGGCAGGCGACGGAGACACAGGCAAGTTTCGTCCTACCGATGCGGTAACCCGTGAAGAGGCGGCGATTATCGCCTATCGTTGTTATGTTCTCTATGGTAAGAACTTAGAAGGACAGGTAAAGACCAAGCTGACAGAGACAAAGGACGCCGGCGGAGTAAAGATATACACACTGGTAAAAACAATTACCTTGCCATCCGGTGCAACAGTTGCCCTGAGGTATGCCGACAACCCTGATGCTGCATCAGGCAACGGTGCGTGGGTAGGCAGCGCGGATATGGCGCCAAGCGGAACACCGCTGCAGATTCCGGGAGAAGACGGATTGTACAGACTTAAAACCTATACCGAAACTTTGGCATCCGGCGAGGCTGTAGAAAAAGCTGCCCGCATTTTCCCTGACGGCGTATACTATACCTCTCAGGAAGAAGCAGACGCAAACATGGAGGCAGTAACCGTAAACGTATGGGTTTTAAACGAAGACGAAGAAAAATATGCTTCCACCCTGACATTCAGAATTCACAAGGCATTAAAGGACGATGTAATCGCCATATTTGACGAGATATTTAATTCAGATGATAAGCCTCCAATAAAGAACGCAACGGCCTATGCCTGGAGAAGCGCAATGTCAAGCGGCGTGTACTCAGACCATAACTATGGTACCGCTATTGACCTTAACTACAACGAAAACTATTGTGTTTACAAAAGCGGAACGACAATAGGCAGCTTCTATGACCCTGAATCATCTATCTACTCATTCCCGCCAGACGGCACGGTTATTCAGACCTTTGCAAAGTACGGATGGCTTTGGGGCGGAAACGCCTGGATAAATGGTACTCGTGACCATATGCACTTTAGCTATTTAGGTAAATAAAAAATGGATATAAACCCCCTCGTTTATAAACGAGGGGGTTTAGTCATATAAGCGAACATTATTACCATTGTAGGGGCGGATATTATCCGCCCGAAACAAATTTTACTCTTATTGCCCTATAAAAATTGAGGCAAACCAAGTGATACTTATAAACAAAGCCGAGTACAATGATGTACTCGGCTTTTATCGTTACTTGTATTCTTTAAGCAATTGTTCTATTTCTTCTTTTGGTCTGATACTCAGATAAGAGAAGGGCTTTGTCAATGATTTTTCTATCATCTCTATTCCTTTTTCTTTTTCGCCAAGGGCAATCAAAACCTTGCCGTAGCCATAATATGCCTCGGGAAATCTCGGCTCGGGATCACTGTTTATCATTTTCTCGTAAACCTCTGCCGCCTTTTCACTCTCGCCGTTTCTTGCATAGGCATCTGCAAGGTTGTCGCAGATGATATGGTCGTCACTGTTGTATTCATAGGCCTCTTCGTTGAACCTTATTGCCTTGCCCATATCTCCGCTGAGGTTATAGTAGATGCCAAGATTTTGATAAATCTGCGTGGTCTTGTAATTCCCTGCAACTATCTCTTCCATTTCTTCTATAGCATCATCAAGGTTTCCCTGTTTCCAATAGGTAAGAGCAAGAAGATTTTTAAGCTGATACCTGTCTGCGCTTTTTGGCTTAGTGTAAGGCAGGATTCCTCGTATAGATGTCTGAGCCTCTTCAACAAGACCGCAACGCAACTGAACATACGCGTAAAGGGTTTTGTTTGAAACATTCAGATTTCCCACATTATTGGCAATCTTAAAAATCTTTAAAGATTTTTCATAGTCACCCTTTATATAGCTTGTCTTTGCAAATCCCGCAACCAGATTTGCTCTTTTTACAACAAGAAAAATCAGTATGGCACAAAGAATTATGCGCCACAAATCAATCCCGAGTATTTGCATAATATCACCCTTACACTAAGTTATTTACAGTTCTCGGATAAGGCAGGACATCGCGGATGTTACCCATACCTGTCAGGTACATAACGGCTCTTTCAAAGCCAAGGCCGTAGCCTGCGTGCTTTGTTCCGCCAAAGCGACGAAGGTCAAGATAGTGAGAATACTCTTCTTCTGCAAGACCCATTTCCTTCATTCTGTCGAGTAATATGTCAATACGCTCTTCTCTCTGGCTGCCGCCGATAATTTCGCCAATTCCGGGAACCAAACAATCCATAGCTGCAACTGTCTTGCCGTCGTCGTTAAGACGCATATAAAACGCCTTTATCTCCTTTGGATAGTCTGTTACAAAGATAGGCTTTTTGAAAACCTCTTCGGTCAGGTATCTTTCATGCTCGGTCTGGAGGTCGCAGCCCCACTCTACGGGATACTCAAAGTCCTTGCCGCTGTTTTTCAAAAGCTCTATTGCCTCTGTGTAGGTTACTCTGCCAAACTCATTGGACACAACGTTTGTAAGCCTCTCAATAAGGCCCTTGTCCACAAAGTTATTAAAGAAGTTCATCTCTTCAGGGGCGTTTTCCATAACATAGTTTATAACAAACTTGAGCATATCTTCTGCAAGCTCCATATCATCGTTAAGGTCTGCAAAAGCGATTTCCGGCTCTATCATCCAGAACTCTGCCGCATGTCTTGTGGTGTTGGAGTTTTCTGCACGGAACGTCGGACCAAAGGTGTATATATCACCAAAAGCCATAGCAAAATCCTCACCCTCAAGCTGGCCGCTGACGGTGAGAGAGGTCTCTCTTGAGAAAAAGTCTTCTGAGAAATCAACCTTTCCGTCTTCGGTTTTCGGCAGATTGTTTAAATCAAGGGTCGTAACCTTGAACATTTCGCCTGCACCCTCGCAATCGCTGCCTGTGATAAGTGGGGTGTGAACATATACAAAGCCTCTTTCGTTAAAGAACTTATGAATAGCATATGCCACAAGAGAGCGAACACGGAATACTGCCGCAAAGGTGTTTGTTCTCGGACGGAGATGCGGAATTGTGCGCAGATATTCAAAGGTGTGTCTCTTTTTCTGCAATGGATAGTCAGGTGTGCTTGCGCCCTCTATGTCCACACATGTTGCCTTTATCTCAAAGGGCTGCTTTGCATCGGGAGTCAGAACAAGGGTGCCCTGTACTCTGAGAGCTGAGCCAACATTAAGCTTTGCAACCTCTGCAAAGTTAGGGAGAGCATCTGCCTCAATAACAATCTGCACATTTTTAAAGTATGAGCCATCGTTAAGCTCGATAAACCCAAAATTCTTGGATATTCTCAGGGTCCTTGCCCAGCCGTTGACCTCAACAGACATTCCGTCGGTTTTTGTGGCTGAGTATAATTCTTTAATCTTCATTTTATATAATCCTTTCTCTTAATATTCCTTGATAAGCTCTGCTCTCGGATATCCGCGGGAGTAGTCTACGTTTGAAATATAAAAGCCTCTGCCGTAGTAAAATCTGATAAGGGCGGTCACCTTGGAACAGGTATGAAGCTTTAACAGTTTTACATTGTTTGCTCTCATTATCTTGTCAACCACACTCATAAGGATTTTGCCGATACCACTGTTGCGGTGGGAATCATCAACGGCAAAACGACTAAGATACGCCTCGTTATCCGGCAAAAGTTCAACCCTTACCGCACCGACTGGCTCGTCATCAATTCTTACAATAAAAACCTCTTTGTTTTCTATGTCTGATTTAATATCGTCATAGGTCTCATTAAGTGCCGCTATGTCAAAGTCAAGCCCTGCATCCTCGCAGTATTTAATAAATGCGTGTCTCGTAATTTTGTGAATGGAGGGAATATCATCCTGGGTTGCCATTTTAACTTCAAATGCGTATAAGTTTTCCATCTGTACTCTCCTTTACTTCTACATTCCGCCCATAACCGCCGCCATAACCGCTTTCTGTGCATGAAGGCGGTTTTCGGCCTCGTCAAATATTACAGAGCGGGGTCCGTCAATAACATCTTCTGTCACCTCGTAGCCTCTGTATGCAGGCAAACAATGAATAAAGATACTGTCTTCCTTTGATTTTGCAAAGAGGTCAGCATTTACCTGATAATCCTTAAAGATTTTAATTCGCTCAGCCTTTTCTGCCTCCTGACCCATACTTACCCATGTATCTGTGCAGACAACATCTGCGCCTCTCATAGCTTCAATCGGGTCATAGGTCGCAGTAATTGTGCTTCCTGTCTGCTTGGCATCCTCTTTGGCATTTGCGAGTATCTCTGCATCTGCCTCGTAGCCCTTGGGGGTTGCGATTGTCATATCCATTCCTGCTTTTGCGCAGGCATAGAGCAGAGAGTGGGCAACATTATTGCCATCGCCGACGTAGGCAAGCTTTAAGCCCTCAAGCTTTCCTTTATGCTCGTACACCGTCATAAGGTCTGCCATCGCCTGACATGGGTGAAGAAGGTCGGTCAGTCCGTTTATAATTGGGATACTGCCGTACTTTGCAAGGTCTAAAACATCCTGATGGGCAAATGTTCTTATCATAATTCCGTTCACAAAACGACTGAGAACATTTGCAGTATCGTAAATGCTCTCGCCTCTGCCAAGCTGAATATCGGCAGAGCTTAAGAACATAGGAAATCCGCCAAGCTGATACATACCTGTTTCAAAGGAGACCCTTGTTCTTGTAGAGGATTTTGTAAAAATCATACCAAGAACCTGACCCTTTAAGATATGATGCTCTATTCCCTTTTTCTGTTCTGCCTTGAGCTTGTGGGCAAGGTCCATAAGATGATTGAACTCGTCAACAGTAACATCGTGAATACTTATAAAGTGGTTAAGACTCATTGTTATCCTTCTTTCTAAAATATATTTAGTGCATGGGACAAGGCCCAAATAGTAATCTAATATTATATTACCGCCAAATCAACATTACAGTGGTTCGCTTTACGGACACATTGGGGTTTTAAAGGGGTGAAACCCCTTTATCCGAGTTCCGCGAAGCGGAACGAAGGAAGGCGCTTGTGTCTGGCAAGCGCAACAGGGCTCGGCAAGTGCTTTAATATCTTAGTTAGAAAATTATGGTTTTTTCAAAACTACAACCTATATATTTTCAAGCGCCTCTTTGAGCGTATGTATAAATCCGTCAATATCTTCTTTTGTGAGTATCAGTGGCGGAACTATGCGGAACACCTTTGTGCCAATCACGCCCACAAGATAGCCGCTGTCTCTCATAGCTGTGCCAAGGACCTTTGCGATTTCTTCTTTAAATTCTACGCCTATCATAAGCCCCTTGCCACGAATTTCGGCAATCTTGCCTGTCTTTACGGAAAGTTCGTTCAATCTCTCAAAGAAATATTCTCCAACGACCCTTGCGTTTTCAATAACGCCGCCGTTTATCATCTCGTCAATTACAACGCATCCCGCCCTCATTGCAAGAGGGTTGCCGCCAAAGGTTGTGCCGTGGTCGCCGGGCACAAAGGCGTCAGCAATCTTCTGCTTTGCCGCAAATCCGCCAACTGGAACTCCGCCGCCGAGGCCCTTTGCCATGGTAAAGATGTCGGGCTCTATGCCATAATGCTCGTGGGCAAAGAGCTTTCCTGTTCTGCCTATGCCTGTTTGTATTTCGTCAACTATAAGTATAATCTCATTTTCCCTGCAAATCTTATTAAGCTCTGCTACATATTCACAGTCAAGGGGATGCACTCCGCTCTCGCCCTGTATAAGCTCTACCATAATTGCAGCAGTTTTGTTGCTTAATGCCGCCCTCAGAGCGGCTATGTCGTTTATCTCAACATGGACAAATTTTTCAAGAAGTGGTTTGTATGGCTTTTGATACTTCTCCTGACCTGTTGCCGCAACCGTTGCAAGAGTTCTGCCATGGAAAGAATTTTTAAGAGAAATTATCTCGTATTTATCCTCGATACCTCGTGATGTAAAATACTTTTTGGCAAGCTTGATTGCGCCCTCGTTTGCCTCTGCGCCGCTGTTACAGAAGAAAACCCTGTCTGCACAAGAGTTTTCAACTATCATCTGTGCAAGTTTTGCCTGATTGTCTACATAGAACACATTGGATATGTGCATAAGAGAGTTTATCTGCTCGCAAAGCTCCTTGCACAGCCTTTTGTGGCCGTAACCGAGGCAGTTTACGGCAATTCCTGCAAAGAAGTCCTTGTAGGTTTTGCCGTCAGTTGCAGTAAGGGTGATACCCTCTCCCTTTGTAAAACAAAGAGGTGTGCGCTCACCAAAAGTGTTCATATAGTATTTACTGTCAAGTTGTTTTATTTCTTCAAGTGTCATTTGTCCATCTCTTTTCAAATTTTATTAAATTAGTATTATACTACATTTTTCAGTAAATTACAATACCTATTTGCTATCTGTAATCTGTTTTTAACAGCACTATTTTAAATATTTGCTCATTACATTTCTTGCAATGGGGGCGGCATTTGTTCCGCCTGCACCGCCGTCGTATTCCAGAAGCACCGCAACGGCTATCTGCGGATTTTCCGCCGGCGCAAAGCCCACAAACCAGGAATGGTCATTTTTTGTCTCGTTTTCGGCAGTTCCTGTCTTGCCTGCAACTGTTATTCCCGATATCTGCGCTCTTGTGCCTGTTCCTCTCTTTACAACCCCTACCATCAAATCATTCAAAAACGCCGCCGTCATAGAGTTTATAGGCTGATAAAGCTGCTGAGGTCTTGTTGTTCCAAGACTGATACCTGACGATGCGGTAATTTTGTCCACAACATAGGGCTTCATCATTTTTCCGTCATTGGCAACCGCCGCCCCTATCATTGCAACATGAAGAGGAGTCATAAGCAGCTGCCCCTGACCAATAGAAACAAGGGCTGCATCGGCATCTGTCATCTTTTTATATTCTATGCGGCTTTTGGAAACAGGCAAATCCATATCAATGGCTTTGTTGACGCCAAACGCCTCTGCGGCAGTCAAAACATTCTCTGCCCCAAGCTCGTAACCGAGAGTACAAAAGGCATAGTTGCTCGAATACTCAAAGGCTTGCTTTAAGTCAATTGTACCATAGCTCTTACCATTATAGTTTTCCACCTTTAAGCCATCCAACTCAAAGGCGCCTTCGTCCTCAAAGGTTTTTGATTCATATCCTGCCCTGTATGCAGTAGCCGCCGTAACAATTTTATAGGTAGACCCGGGGGCATAGAGACCGTTTGTCGCTCTTGCAAGAAGAGGGGAATCCTCCCTCTCTACGATGTATTTCCAGCTCTCCTCAAGAGATTTTGCAGATGGGTCAAAATCGGGATAGCTGACCATAGCAAGAATTTTGCCCGTAGAGGGCTCAAGCGCCACAACCGCTCCGCGTCTTCCGCCCAGCTGGTTATATGCATAGCTTTGAAGGTCGTTATCTATGGTAAGATTTAAATCATAGCCCGACCTGAGTTCATTAAAGCTTATGTTTATATCACCCTTACCGAGAAGCTCTTTATCATACTTCATTTCAAGCTGACTTTTGCCATAAACCTTTGAGTGATATCCGATAATGTGACTGTAAAGATGCCCTTTGGGATAAACTCTTGTTCTCTCGTCACCATTTATCTTAGTCTCTGCAAGAATTTCGCCGTCACGGTCATAGATGCTTCCGCGCTTTACGAACTTCTCGTCCTCCCACTGTCGCTTGTTATAGGAGTTACCCGCAACATCTTCTGCCCTGAACATATTAAAATAAAGAAGGTATGTCACAAGCGATAAAAACATCAGTGACACAACAACCAGAACACGTATAATTCTTTTGTTTATCTGCATAGGGTTTCTCCTTTCTATAGGTTATAAATAGGTTTAATTCCGGTGTCTTTCCACCTTTGCAGAAATCGCCTGAATTATTCCAAGGGATGCAAAGCTGACGACTATGGACGTACCGCCATAGCTGACAAAGGGCAGTGTTATACCCGTCAGGGGAATAAACTTTGTTACGCCGCCCACTATAATAAATGTCTGCATAGCAAACATAACTGTAAGTCCGAAGCTGAGTGCCTTATCATAAGTATCCTCTGTTTTTATAGAAATCTTAAAACAGCGATAGGCAATCAAAAAGAAGAGTATAATAACCGCCGCTCCGCCGAATATGCCCATTTCCTCGCATATTGCGGCAAAAATAAAGTCTGAATGTACCTCAGGGATATAATTTGGTGAGCCGTTGCCTATCCCTCTGCCGAAATATCCGCCCGACGCAATAGCAAAAAGGGATTGGGTTATCTGATAGCCTGTGCCCGAAATATCCTCCCACGGGTTAAGCCACGTACTGACACGCACCTGTATATGATGCAGAAACTTGTAGCCAAGGACAGCAACAATTGCCGCCGCACATATGTTCAGCATCAGGAATTTGTAATCCTTTTCGTATACATATATCATAAAGATATAGATAGAAAAAAGAACAAGTATTGTTCCCCAGTCACGCTGAAGAACCAAAAATCCAATAAAAAGATACGTTACACCAAGAGAGATAAGCTTCGGTGACATCTGACGGATGGGTTTTTTCCACTCCCCCGAAAAATAACAGGACAGGAACATTATAAACAAAATTTTTGTAAGCTCTGACGGCTGAAAGGAAAAGCCCCCAAGTTCAATCCAGTTTTTAGAGCCGTTTACGGTTTTACCAAAGACAAGGGTTATAAGAAACAAGACAGTTCCGCCGATAAAATATAAAAGCCAAAGCTTGCTCCAGAACTTAATATTATAATAAATCAGATAAGCCACAAAAAACACACAAACGCCGACAGCAACCCACACTATCTGTTTAAGCCCGAAGTCTATGTTAATTCTGCAAAGCAGAATAATACCCATAGTAATCAGCATAGATGCCATGGGAACAATAAATTTATCCCCCATCCTGCAGGCGACTATTATAGAATACATAACCACATAGAACGCAAGAATCCCTGCACCGATATATGCAATATTAATATTGTACCCGTTGGCAACAAACAAAAGTCCGAAACCAAAGATATTCATCAGTATTAAAAGAAAAGCAGGGCGTCGATAATTAAGCCCTTTAAGCTTTGCCATAACAGTCACTTCTCCTAAATTAAAGTTCAAACACAAAATTAAGTCCGCCAAAGGATATTACATCCTCCGGGTCTAAAATAACAATATCCCGAATTCGCTGACCGTTGACAGCCGTGCCGTTACGACTGCCCAAATCCTCAAGATACCACTCTCCGTCCTCATACCATATATGGGCGTGCTTTGCAGAGATAAAGTCCTCTTTTATAACAATGTCACAACTGCGGCCTCTGCCAATAATTGCTTCTTCATATATGGTATAGCGGTTTTTTATCTGCGTCTGCAAAGGCACCTTGGATTTTGCAGGCTTTAAGCTTGCACACTCCGAATCCGTTGTGCCCTTACCCACAAATCTGCTCATCTTTTTTACGTCAAGATAGATAAGGCGGATGACCGAAAAGATAAACAAATATATTATAAAAGTAAAAACATAGCTGAAAATTGAAGATATAAAGTTGTAAAAAGTCATAATACGTACCTCCAATCCAATATTTTATCATCATACAAAAGGTTAGTCAACCAGACAACCTTTTTATTTAATCTCATTTGCCATGGTATAAAACTTCTTGTATACCCCATTCTGCTCCATCAGGCTTTCGTGGTTTCCCTCTTCTGCTATTCCCTCGTTTGTCAGCACCATAATTCTGTCAGAATTTCTTATACTTGAAAGTCTGTGGGCAACAGTTAATGTAGTTCTGCCCTTTGCAAGAGCGTTTAAGGACCTTGAGACTGCAAATTCGCTCTCATTATCAAGCGCCGAGGTTGCCTCGTCAAGAATTATTATAGGCGGATTTTTAAGAAAAACCCGTGCTATACTGATGCGTTGCTTCTGTCCGCCCGACAGCTTTACGCCTCTCTCTCCCACATAGGTGTCATAGCCATCCCTCAGTTCTCTTATAAACTCATCCGCACCTGCTTTTATTGCGGCATCTATAACCTCTTCTCTTGTGGCATCTGGTCTGCCGTAGAGAATGTTTTCATAAACTGTACCCGAGAACAAATACACATCCTGCTGAACTATACCGATGCTCTGTCTCAGACTTTTAAGGGTAATCTTTTTTATATCCCTGCCGTCTAAGGTTATTTTTCCGTCGGTAATATCGTAAAACCTGGGAATAAGATTACAAAGCGTGGTTTTTCCGCCGCCTGACGGGCCGACAAAGGCTATCTTTTCCCCTGCCCTTATTTCAAGGTTTAAATTCTTAAACACCTGATTGTGGTCATCGGGATACTCAAAAGATACATTTTCAAAAACAATATCGCCCACGGGGTTTACAATATCCTCGGCATCGGGGTCGTCAAAGATTTCTATGTCTGCATCGACAATCTGCAGAAATCTCTCAACCCCTGTCATTCCTCGCTGGAACTGCTCGGTAAATTCTATAATTCTGCGGATGGTGGCAATCAAGGTTGAGATATACATAATGTAGGCAATCAGGTCCCCTGCGAGGATTTTGCCCTGCAACAAAAATATTCCGCCACCCACAACTGCCACAAGATGCATAAGTCCGTCAAAGGCTCTGGTAGAGGTCTGAAAAGCCCCCATAATTTTGTAGGTGTATTTCTTTATATCAAAAAATTCTCTGTTGCCCTTTTCAAAT
Source organism: Clostridia bacterium (assembly GCA_045587365.1). Classification (GTDB taxonomy): domain Bacteria; phylum Bacillota; class Clostridia; order Monoglobales; family Monoglobaceae; genus UMGS1820. Next base: position 19,205 of record JAZNCD010000038.1, on the reverse strand, counting down.
TTTTCATTCTCTATATCCTCGTTGGCAAAGGCTTTAACAACCTTTTGCCCGAGAAGACTATCCTCTATGCTTGCGTTGAGCTCGCCTATGCGATGACGTTGCTCTGCAAACCCTGCTCTCATACGGCGGTTTATTTTTCTGCACACAACCGTCATAATCGGCACAAATATAAATATCATTATGGTAAGCGCAAGGTTTATGTTTGACAAAATAATAAACGAAATTGTTATCTTAAGCCCTGCTATAAAAAACTCTTCGGGGCAATGGTGGGCAAATTCGGTAACATCAAATAAATCATTTGTTATTCTTCCCATAATCTGTCCGACTTTAGTGTTGTTAAAGTATGTGTTTGAAAGCTTTTGTAGGTGGGCATACGCATCGCGGCGCATATCTGTTTCTATCCTTGCGCCCATAACATGTCCCGTGTTTGCCATATAGTAGTTTGCAATGCAGTCGATTATGCGAAGCACAAGATACAAAAGTCCGTAGCCTAAAATCATCTGCACCGAGAGAAGGGCGGCATTTTCAAGAGCGGTGTTTGTGATATGCCTGATAATCATAGGCAAAACAATTTCACACACCGACGTCAAAGCTGCGCAAAACAAATCAAGGGCAAGTATCAGAAGATATGGCTTGAAATAGGGTATAATCCTTCCAAGCAATTTCCATGCCGAATAAGTTCTTTGTTGCATTTTTAGTCCTCTCTTTTTAAAATTACTTCCATATATTGATTTTGTTACTGTCGGGAATATACATTCCATCACCATCTGCTACGCCGTAGAAGTCTTCAAACTCTGCAAAGTTTGACAAAACTCTGTTTACACGGACGCTTGCCGGTGAATGTGAATCTGTGTTCAATATCAGCTTTTGATATTCCTTTGTGGTTTTTGTTCTCCACGACTTTGCATATGCCCGAAACAGAGCATCAAGCTTTGGGTTGTCCGCCCCTGCAAGGCTTAATATACAAGACATCCCCGATACGTCGGCAAAATTTTCGTCAAGGGTACGGTTGCCGTCTATGTGACTGCCCCCAACGCTTATTTTTTCGTATTCATCAACGATTTTTCTGTTTATTTGCCCAAGAGAGACAAAGACCTTCTTGTCTTTATCCGCAATCAGGTTTCCCTTTTCGTCAAATTGTACCCCTACCGTGTCAAAAGCATGACTGATTTCATGAGCAATAACCGTGCCAATCCCGCCAAGATTTTCTTCAAATTCGGCACTTTGGTCATAATACGGCGGTTGTATAATTCCCGCAGGGACCGTAATACTGTTTGACATAGGGTCATACATGGCATTTACCGTCTGTGGACAGATTGTCCACCCGCTGCGGTCTGCCTTTGGCTTTTCCTTTATCAGGGCAGCACAATACTCGCTATAATCCCTGCTATATTCAATCTTATACTCCATCAGGCTTCCGCCCTCTGAAATCGGTCTTAGCTCTGTTTCGTTTCTATACCCTGAAATATCCTCGGGGTAGGCAACATTGATTTTAATATTTTTAAGCTTTGCTACGGCAGCCGTACGCTCCTGAGGTGACAGGCTTACAGAATTATTTATCATTTTTACGAATTCGGCTATAATTTTTTCCGTCATATCCTCAATTGCAGGCTTTGCCGTCTCGGGAAAATACATATCCACATATAATTTTCCAAGCTCCCAGCCCAGAATTTCATTCACGATATGAACAGCGTAATCAGATGGTATTAAATCAGAAGTTTTTCCGCTCAGTGCATCCTGATACCCGACATACGCATCAAAGGCCTCAGTTGTAAGATACAAAGAAGACGCATCTAAAACCGAAGCTCTGAGATACTGCTTTATAGTCGGCAGATTTTCTGCCTTAAGAACAGAGTTTACTTTCTCTGCAAGCACAGAATCATACACCATTACCGACTCTGCACCCTCATATCCAAAACAGGACAGATATTTTCTTGTATCAATGTTTGAATAGAGACCTTTAAACTCGCTTGCCTTATATAACCTGACAGTCTTTGATATGTCCCCTGTATTTTGTGTATTATCAATAGTCCCCAAGACAGAATGACAAAGGGTCGCCACAAGCTCTGCGTTGTGGTCAGCCACCCTGGGAGTATCACCCTGCAGTTTAAAAAGTGCCGCAATATAGTCTTTGTATGCCGATAAATACTTTTTATAATTATCGCCATTAATATAGCTCTTATCAAGTCCTGTGTAACAGGATATAACAGATGGAACAAACTTTGATGTGTCATAAATGTTGGTATCAAGAACAACGGGTATAAGGGTGGTAAATCCTGCCTTCTCCAAATCCGCCATTACCACTGTAATCTCGTCTATACTGTCTGCCCCGTCAATAGCCGACAGATAGCTCTGTATAGGGGCGAAGCCAATCCTGTCACGATATCCCATGTCGGCGGCGGCAGAATATACATCTATGATTTTCTTTTCGTCAGAGCCGCCCTCAAACTTCTCACCGTCATTGTAGTATCTGCGATAAAGGGAAAATATAATGTCAGAAAGACAGTTATTTACATAGCTTGCCGCCTTATCCGCTTCTGAATAGGAAAGAATTCCGTCATTGAGGCTTGTCCTGCCCAGCCACTGAGAATTGACATAGTTATAATAATCTCCGCAGGGGCCTGTAAATCTTATTATTCTGTCGCACAGTGCCGTCACTTGTGCGTGGGTTAAATAATCATAAGCCCCGACAGTGCCGTCACCATAGCCTTTTACTATGCCTGCCGCCGCAAGGCGGTTTATTTGCTTCTTCGCCCAGAGCGGAGTGTCTGTAAAGGTTACCTCGTAATGGGAGGGCAGTTCTGTCCGGCTCAGGGCACGGTTTACTATAACAAGCGCCTCTGCGCGTGTTATGGGAGACTGAGGTCGCAGGGTTTTATCCTCGTAGCCATCAATCAACCCCGAATACACCGCCGCAGACATTTCGTCAACGTAAGTATAGGATATTTTTATTTTATCCGAAAATCCGTCCAAAATAGAATCATCTGTTTTGAACTTCTCCATGCCGACAGCACGAATAAAGCTTGCAATTGCCACCTCCCGCGTGGCAAATTCTGCAGAGCCTGTGTATTCATTGTTGGTAACGGTAAATCTGTCATCCTTTTCCGCATACGCAAAAGGAGCGGTCAAAGAGAGCGCAATTATAACCGAAACAAATACGGAAATAATGCGTCTCATATTTACCACTCCCTGAGTTCAAAATTATTAAATCAGTATACCATAATTTGAGAATTTTTGCAAGAGCAAAAGGTTTCGCCTATAACTTTATTTTCTGTGGAATAATTTTTTTGTTGCGATTTCAAAGAAAAATTGATTTTTATACATAAGAAATGGGCAAGATTTGCAATCTTGCCCATTGTAAATATCCAACATTTACTTTTTCAATTCTGCTTGTATATAGGAAACAATTGCCGAATGATTTCCATTAAACTCAATAAAATTAAGTTCTTCATTAAGTCTAATTGAAACAAGAGGTGACCTTAAAAGTGCGTCAATTCTTGTTTGTTCATAGCCTTCAGGCAACATACTAAGATAATATTCTTTTTCTTGCTCTGTCAAAACACTCTCAATGGTATCATTACTAACCCAACCAGCAGGATTAATTGGATTTTCAACTCCGTTTTTATCTATATAAGTGTTTTTTCTCTCTCCATATAATTCTTCTAACTTGGTTAGTAAAGTTTTTTCATATTCTTCTTTATATTGAACCATTACAGTAACTAATCCAGCAGTATCCCCAACACCATTTGTATCAAAAACCAATCCAATGTCACCTATTGGTATTCCTAAATATTCACCATTTTCCAATTTAACTGTTTTCCGATTTCCGTTTTCTTTAAGAATATCAGCATTTTGAAATATATCACTTTTTTGTACTGTTTCCCAATCAATACCCCATTCAAGAGAGCAGAACTTAAAATCGCCTTTTTCTGATTGTTGGTTTTGTTGGGTGGTGTTACAACCCACTAATAACAACGCCAATACTACTGAAAATAATGTGAATAACTTTTTCATATTAACACTCCTTTTCTCAAATATTCACTCCATTTCCTATATTCTAGCTAAATTATAGCAGAATTACGCCCTAAAGTCAACAATTTTGGCAATTTTCAGCATAGTGCCCTGTTGTGGTTATCTCCTTCTGGCGGATATCCCCGAAGAAGGTAAAAACCAACACTTTTATATATTTGCCTATTAATTTTCCTAAAAAACTATGCTTTTTAGGGGGTAAAATCAGCAAAAAAGTGCGGTCGGAAAATCTTCTACAATTTTCCGACACTTATAAACGACACCTAAATAATAAATGATAAAAATTGGGAAAAGTATTTTTATTATTGTCAAATCGGCATTTCTAACAGTTTTTATAAAAGAATAGACATCTTTTATAAAATATCGGCAACTATTTATAAAAGGGCTGAGTAGGAAATATAAAACTCTGGAACTGAAATTGTAAAAGATTATGAAACAAACTATAAAACTTTTATACTGAAATTATAAAATGTTCAATTAACTTTTATAAAAAAATGAATATCTTTTATAAATTATTGGCAATCAATTTATAAAAAACAAAAGAGATTTTATAAAACATTTGACAGTTTTTATAAAATCCCTAATATTGTTCATAATGTGCGGAACTTTGCAACACAACCAAATATGCATATAAAAATGACTTTACAATTCAATTTCTCTCTAAGATTTCAACAAAATGTCCGTTCCACAGAAAATCGAGTTATAGGAGGTTTCGGGCTTTAAAAATTTGCAGACTTTTCAAAATACTCAATCTCGCCCCTGACTATGTTTGTTGCGGCATTTGTTGCATCGGTTATTTTTGTGACAAACCGCTCCTCACTCTCTACCGCCACGAACACGCTTATCTCAACTGTCTCGCCATAGTTTGTCTCGCTGCAAAAGGCGTCGTCAAAGGATGCAATTTCGTATTGCAGCTTGCCCATAAGGTTATAGTCGCATTTTAAAATAAGCTTGCGGCACAGTATCATCTCGGTTATGCCTGCTGCCTCTACCCCTGCCTTTGCAGACTTTGAGTATGCGTGGACAAGGCCTCCTGTGCCAAGCAGAATTCCGCCAAAATACCTTGTGACAACAACGATTAAATCCGTCAATTCTTCCTTTTTAAGAATTTCAAGGATGGGCATACCTGCCGTGCCGCCCGGCTCGCCATCATCGCTGTATCGCATTAGATTATTCTCTCTTATTACGTACGCATAGACATTGTGCCTTGCATCCCAGTGTCTCTGTTTTATTATATTGAGGTATTTAAGAGCTTCCTCTTCTGAGGATACAGGCATCACATTTGCAATAAATCTTGAACGCTTTTCGACAATCTCTGCCTGAGCCTCTTTTGCAATGGTTTTATATTTGTTCATTACATTATCCATTTCCTTTAATTAATAGTATTATTTTACCACAAAATAATAATTTTCACAACCCCCTGAAAAAAGTATTTCCCAAAAGCCCGATGTCTTGACAAACCACGGGAATTATGATATATTGTTGAGGTTGTTTTATAGTATATTTTGCCGGTGTAGCTCAGTTGGTAGAGCATCTCACTCGTAATGAGAAGGTCACGTGTTCAAGTCACGCCACCGGCTCCAGAAAAAAGACAGATTTCATCCACGAAATCTGTCTTTTTTTCGGCTAAATTCGTGTGACGGCTTGTAGGGGACATTCACGAACGTCCCGCGGGCGGTTCGTGACCCGCCCCTACGATGTGCTTTTTGAATGCTGCATTCCATCGTCAGAACATTCTGCTCCTCTATTTGCCAAATACTCGGCGTATTTTATGCATCTGCCCTTGACTTTTTTATGCAAAAAGTGTAAAATTACAAGATATACTATTGCTAATTTTTGACCGGAGGAATGGTAATGAATAATAATATTGATAATGCAGCAAATAAGCAGCTGGCAGACCTTTTGTTTCCGCATATAGATAAGACCCCTGAGGACTATGAAAATCTCTACCCAAGGAGAAATCTCCCCGAGGGTGCAAAGGTTACCCGTATCGGACCAAGCCCCACAGGTTTTGTGCACCTCGGCAACCTTTATAACGCCATTATCGGCGAACGTCTTGCCCATCAGAGCGGCGGCGTTTTCTTCCTCAGAGTTGAGGACACCGATGCAAAGAGAGAGGTTGAGGGCGCAGTTGAGCTTGTCCTTTCTTCTATGGCGTATTTTGGCATAAGCTTTGACGAGGGTGTTACCGAGAATGACGGTACAAAGGGCGAATACGGACCTTATCGTCAGAGACTCCGCAAGGACATATATCAGGCAATTGCAAAAAGACTTGTTGAGATGGGATACGCTTACCCATGCTTTTGCAGTGAGGACAAGCTGACCGAAATGAGAGAGAAACAAATTTCTCAAAAACTTAACTTTGGATATTACGGAGAGTGGGCGGCTTGTCGCAACTTATCTTATGATGAGGTAAAAACCCGCATCGAAAATGGCGAGGAATATGTTCTTCGCTTCCGCTCAATGGGACACGAGGAAAACCATGTAGATGTTTATGATGCCATCAGAGGCACCCTGACTCTGCAGGAAAACTATCAGGACTTTGTACTCCTTAAATCCGACGGAATTCCCACATACCACTTTGCCCACGTTGTTGATGACCACTTTATGCGCACAACCCACGTGGTGCGTGGCGAAGAATGGCTATCCACCCTGCCTATGCACGTTCAGGCATTTGATGCCCTGGGCTGGGAGAGACCTGTCTTCTGTCATACAACAGTTCTTATGAAGATGGATGGCGACACAAAGCGCAAGCTTTCAAAGCGCAAGGACCCCGAACTTGGACTTGGCTACTATCGTGCAGAGGGCTATCTGCCCGAGGCTGTCTGGGAATATCTTTTGACCGTTCTTAACTCAAACTATGAGGAATGGCGCATGGAAAATCCCGTCAAGGATATTGACGAGTTTATGTTTACAACCGAGAAGATGAGCACCTCCGGCGCTCTCTTTGATATGATGAAGTTTGACGATATAAGCCGAGAGATTATCTTCCGTATGACTCCTGATGAGATATACGAAAAGATGTCGGCATGGCTTCTTGAAAACAACAAAGAATTTTACGACCTCTTTACCCGTGATGCAGAACTTACAAAGAAAGCCATAAATGTGGGCAGAGATGCACAAAGGCCCAGAAAGGATTTGACAAACTGGCGTCAGGCGGCAGAATTTTTGTCGATTTACTATGACGAAAGCCTTAAAATGGTGGACAGCTTCCCTGAAAATGTAAGCGATGAGGATAGAAAAGAAATTATAGACAGATATCTTTCTGGGTATAATCATAGTGACGATAATTCCGAGTGGTTCCAGAAAATCCGCGACATTACCGAGGATATGGGATATGCCGCAAAACCGAAGGATTATAAGAAAAATCCTGAGATGTACAAAGGCAGTATAACCGACGTCAGCAACGTAATCCGTGTTGCTCTGACAGGCAAGACAAGCTCCCCTGATTTGTGGGAGATATGCCATATAATCGGCGAGGATTCAATGCGTCGTCGTATTGAATCTGCAAAAAACTAAGGAGGCAGCGACTTATGGGTGACGGCAGAGACTATCGCAGCGAAAAACCAAATATATTTGATATGGAAAGGCCCACCTTTCCTAAAAGAGCAATTGTAACAGGTGGTATGCCCTACGGCAACAAAAAGCTTCACTTTGGCCATGTGGGCGGAATGTTTGTTCACGCCGATGCAATGGCAAGATTTCTGCGCGACCGTATTGGCGCAGAGAATGTAATTTTTGTGTCGGGCACAGACTGTTATGGCTCTCCCATTGCAGAGAGCTATCGCAAGCTTTGCGAGGAGGGCTACAAGGGCACAATCGAGGACTTTGTGCGTGAAAACCACGAAAGCCAGAAGCAGACCCTTGAAAAATACGAAATCAGTCTTGACCTTTTTGGTGCATCAGGCCTTGGCGAAACGGCAGAAATCCACAAGGAGCTCAGCCGCGAGCTTATGGAAAAATGGTACGAAAACGGCTATCTTGAAAAGCTTGTAACCTCACAGTTTTATGATGCAAAGGCAGGTCAGTTCTTAAACGGCAGACAGGTTGTAGGAAAGTGTCCTGTTGAAAACTGTAATTCCGACAAGGGCTATGCCGACGAGTGTTCTATGGGACATCAGTATATGCCCGAAGAGCTTATTGACCCCAAAAGCACCCTGACAGGCGAGACACCCGAAATGCGTGATGTTGCCAACTGGTATGTTGATTTAACAAAGTTTAAAGAACTTTTAGAGCAGTATGTTGACGATATTTCAAACAAGGAGAATGTACGTCCCCTTGTGGCAAACACAATCCGCGAGTTTATGACTCCGCCCCTTGTGTATGTAAAGAATGAGTATGCAGAGGATTACGAGAAGATAAAAGATGCTATGCCGCCGCACACCCTTGATACTGCGGCAAACAAAACATCTTTCTCAATAGAGTTTAAGGACCTTGACGACAGAGACAAGGCAAGAAAACTTCTTGCAGAAAACAACATCCGTTTCCGTGCAGGAAAAACCCTTGTTCCTTTCAGGCTTACAGGAAATATCGAGTGGGGTGTACCTGCCCCTGTAATTGAGGGCGAAGAGGGTCTGACTATATGGGTGTGGCCCGAATCTCTGTGGGCACCAATCTCGTTTACCAAAGCATATTTGAAGTCCATTGGCAAGGACGAGGATGAATGGAAGAAATACTGGTGCTCTGACGATGCTGAGGTTTTCCAGTTTATCGGTCAGGACAACATTTATTTTTACGGAATTGCCGAGCCTGCGCTATTTATGGCGCTTCAGTCAGGCGATGTAACCGCCCGTCCAAAAGATGGCGATATAAAGATGCCGACCCTTGTTGCAAACAACCACATTTTATTCCTTAACAAAAAGGCGAGCAGCAGCGGTAATGTAAAGCCGCCTATGGCAGAGGATTTGTTTGAGCATTATCTGCCCGAGCATCTTCGTGCCCACTTTTTAGGACTTGGTCTTGGCTTAAAAAGCGTAAGCTTCCAGCCAAAACCCCTTAACCCCACCGCAAACGAGAATGATGCTGACCCCGTTATGAAAGAGGGCAAGCTCCTCTCTAATGTGTTTAACCGTATTGCACGCTCTTGCTTCTACACAGCGCAAAAATATTTAGACTGCAAGCTTCCTCTCGGTGACCTTGACGAAGAGGTTATAAAAGAGGGTAAAGAGGTTATTCTCAAATACGAGAGAGCTATGTATAAGTTTGAGTTCCATACATGTATGAGCCTTCTCGATACCTATATCCGCAACGCCAACAAGTACTGGGCAAAGAACATTGCCGAGGCAGACAAGGCAGATGACAACGAGCTTCGTGCAAGGGTTGTAAGAAATGCCTTCCATATGGTAAGGGTCGCAACTGTGCTTATGCACCCGATTGCACCAAAGGGTTGCGAAATGCTTCGTGAATATCTTGGCTTTGGCGAAGATTTCTGGAGGTGGGACAGAATTTTTGATACACTTAACGACTTTTGCGAGGGAGAGGCAGAGCACAACCTCAAGTTCTTAGAGCCAAGGGTTGACTTCTTTCCGATGTATGCAGAATAAATTTAAAATTTTATCTGCCGGACCCTATTGCGCCGGCCACGCCCCGGCGCTGTTCTCGTTTCGCCTTGCGAAACTTGAATAAAGGGGCTCTGCCCCTTTAAAACCCCGTATTAAAGCCCTCCTTTTATAAGGAGGGCTTTTTGTAAATGGTTTGCCTTTATAGCAAATATTAAATTTTTTGTAAACTTGACATTATTTGCTTGAAAATTTGCTAAAACAAATCTATAATTGTAAGTAAGATTATAAAAGAAATGGGACAGAAAAATGAAGAAACTGTTATCGCTTATAAAAGGTAAATATTTGGTAATGACCATATTAACTCCGCTTTTAGTAATGGGCGAGGTTGTTATGGAAACCACAATCCCCCGAATTATGGCAGAGCTTGTTAATGACGGCATCAGCAAAGGGAACTTCGACTTTGTTATAAAAAGCGGAGCTTTGATGATTGTTATGTCGCTTATCTCTCTGTGCTTTGGAGCCTGTGCCGGCAGAACTGTATCCATTGCAGGAATGGGCTTTGCGGCAGAGGTAAGAAAAAAGCTGTTTTCAAAAATCCAGAGCTTTTCTTTTTCAAACATTGACAAATTCAGCACTTCATCTCTTGTCACAAGGATGACAACCGATACATCAAACCTTCAACACGCATTTATGATGGCAATAAGGTCGCTTTTCCGTGCACCGGTTATGCTTATATCTGCATCAATTATGGCATTTAGCATAAATGCACGGCTTGCGTCAATTTTTCTCTTTGCAGTCCCCGTTCTTGCGGCATTTTTGTTCTTTATTATGACAAACGCACACCCAAGGTTCCAGAAAATGCTTAAAAAGTATGACAAGCTGAATTCAAAAATTCAGGAAAACCTGATTGCGGTCAGGGTTGTAAAAGCCTTTGTCCGTGGCGAGTTTGAAAAGGAAGGCTTTAATCAAACCGCAAAAGAGGCAAGAGATGCGCAGGTAAGAGCAGAAAAGCTTGTTATTTTAAATATGCCGATTATGCAGATGGTGGTCTACACCTGTACAATACTCGTACTTTGGTTTGGCGGCAGACTTATTATAAACGGCTCTATGCTCTACGGCGGCCTTATAAGCTTTATTACTTATATAAATCAGATTCTTATGTCCCTTATGATGATTTCAATGTCACTTATGATGATTGTTATTTCAAAGGCGTCAATCACAAGAATCGTAGAGGTTTTAAACGAAACCCCCGACATCCCCGATGGCGGAAACCCTGAAAACAAGGTAAAAGACGGCTCAATCGTGTTTGAAAATGTATCCTTCAGTTATAGCGGCAAATCTGACAGTTATACCCTGTCGGACATTAATCTTGAAATAAAGCCTGGTGAAACAGTAGGAATTATCGGCGGAACAGGTAGCGCAAAGTCAACTCTTGTCAACCTGATACCAAGATTTTATGAGGTAACAAGCGGTAGCTTGAAAATCGGCGGTATAGATGTAAAGGAATATACTCAGGAAGAACTCAGGTCCGCAATCGGTATGGTGCTGCAGAAAAACGTGTTGTTCAGCGGCTCAATAAGGGAAAATCTGAGATGGGGAAACCATGACGCCACCGACGAGGATATAAAGGCTGCCTGCAAGGCTGCTCAGGCAGATGATTTTATAAACAGCTTTCCTGATGGCTATGACACAGATTTAAGCCAGGGCGGCGTAAATGTTTCGGGCGGACAGAAGCAAAGGCTTTGTATTGCAAGGGCGCTTTTAAAAAATCCGAAAATATTAATCCTTGATGACAGTACAAGTGCAGTTGACACAGAAACAGACCGCAAAATCCGCACGGCATTTAAAGAAAATCTTGTCGAAACCACCACAATTATTATTGCACAGAGAATATCCTCTGTGTGCGATGCGGATAAGATAGTTGTCCTTGACAATGGACAAATTAATGCTGTCGGCACTCACGCAGAGTTGCTTGAAAATTGTGATATTTACAAAGAGGTTTACGAATCTCAGCAAAAGGGGGTGGCGTAAATGCCTCCGGGACCAAAACCACCGGCAATAAAAAAGCCGAAAAACGCAAAAGCCACAATCGGCAGAATTATTAACTATTTGTCAAAATATAAGGGCAGACTTATTCTTGTAGCCCTGTTTGTAACCATCAGCTCGGTTGCATCCGTTCTTGGAACATATTTTATAAAGCCCATAATTGACGACCATGTTGTACCCTTTATAGGTCAGCAAAACCCTGATTTGAGCAGGTTTTTAAGGACTATACTCTATCTTGCGGCAATCTATATAGTGGGCGGCGTATGCTCTTATGCATATAACAGAATTATGGTAACTGTCGCCTCTGACTCTCTGTGCAGAATGAGAATTGATATGTTTTCTCATATGCAAAAGCTGCCCATAAGATACTTTGATTCCCAGACCCACGGCGATGTAATGAGCCGATACACCAACGACATAGACACCCTGAGAAATATGCTTTCCCAGAGCGTACCCCACCTTATATCGTCGGTTGTGACGGTTGTCAGCATCTTTATTGCAATGCTTACACTGAGTATTCCTCTTACATTTCTGGTAATTATACTTTTGCTTGTTATATTTAAGGTGACAAAGTATGTCGGCGGCAAAAGTGCAAATTTTTATCGCAATCAGCAGAAAAAGCTTGGAGCTGTCAACGGCTATATAGAAGAGCTTGTAGAGGGACAGAAGATAGTAAAGGCATTCTGCCACGAAAAAGAGAGCAAGGAAGAATTTGAAAGACTTAACGAGGAGCTAAGAAGCGCATCGACCGATGCAAACACCTTTGCAAACATTCTTATGCCCATAATGAACAACCTTTCCTACTTCCACTATGCACTCACCGCGGTTGTGGGTTCAATCCTTACAATTATGACAGGGCAAAGAGAGATGGGACTTTTCTCTCTCGGACTTGGTGCACTGTTTTCATTTTTGCAGTACACCCGCTCCTTCTCAAGACCGCTGACGGAAATATCTCAGCAGTTCAATACTATTTTAAATGCTCTGGCAGGAGCGGAGCGTATCTTTGCCCTTTTAGACGAGGAAATTGAAGCAGATGACGGATATGTTACCCTTGTAAACGCCGATATTGACGATAGCGGAAACATTAAAGAGGCCGACAGGCACACAGGCGTATGGGCGTGGAAGCACCCCCACAGGGACGGCACAATTACCTATACTCAGGTTCGCGGAATGGTAGAGTTTGAGGATGTCGAATTTGGCTATAAAGCGGGCGAGCCTGTCCTCAAAGGAATATCCCTTTATGCAAAGCCCGGTCAGAAAATTGCCTTTGTCGGCTCAACAGGGGCAGGCAAGACAACTATAACCAACCTGATTAACAGGTTTTATGATGTGCCCGACGGCAAAATAAGATATGACGGCATAAACATAAACAAAATCAAGAAGGACGATTTAAGGCGTTCTCTCTCTATGGTGCTTCAGGATACTCACCTCTTTACAGGCACCGTAATGGAGAATATAAGATATGGAAACTTAAATGCATCGGACGAGGATGTTATAAATGCCGCAAAGCTTGCCAACGCCCATTGGTTTATATCCCATCTGCCGCAGGGCTATGACACTATGCTCACAGGTGACGGCAACAACCTAAGTCAGGGGCAAAGACAGCTTCTCTCTATCGCAAGAGCCGCAATCGCCGACCCCCCTGTGCTTATTCTTGATGAGGCAACAAGCTCTATTGATACAAGAACAGAGGCTCTTATAGAAAAGGGAATGGATCGCCTTATGGAGGGCAGAACAGTTTTTGTAATAGCCCACAGACTGTCAACTGTCAGAAACTCTCACGCCATTATGGTTTTGGAGAACGGAGAGATAATAGAGCGTGGCAACCACGAGCAGTTGATTGAACAAAGGGGAAAGTATTATCAGCTCTATACAGGTATGTTTGAGCTTAGTTGATATTAGCTTTTGACCAAAACAAAAAAGACACCTGACGGTGTCTTTTTTTCTTGGTGGAGGGAGATGGATTCGAACCATCGAAGCAAGAAGCAACAGATTTACAGTCTGCCCCCTTTGGCCACTCGGGAACCCCTCCAAATATTTAATTAAAACTTGCAACTTTGATATAATATCATAAACTTGTCCTTTTGTCAAGGGATTTTCTTTATTATTTTTAAAAATAATAATTTTTATGTGTGCAAAAGAGAGGTAAAAGCAAAATTTATGCTTATACCTCTCTTTAAATCGGTAAATCTATGTGCTCTGAAATCAATATATACAACAGTGCATATATCAATATCGAATTATCCTCTCCGCAGTCATCACTGCCGCCGTCAAGCAGGATAAGTATTATTGCCGCTATCAGCAAATCCTCCGCCGACAAAAAACCAAAAACCTTTCCTGTCTCGGGATTGTACACAGATTGGGGAATAAACTTTGTTATTGGATGCGTCTTTGCCCTTTCTTTCTTTTTGCAGTTATCCGCCTCCCTTTTCTGATGCACCTGTGTGTCGTTTTTTATATCTTTGCCTCGGTTTGCACCGTTGTTTGAATGATTTCTTTGACCGTTTCCCTGTATTCTTTGGTTATGTGGAGCATTTTGCGGCATACCTGTCTGTCTGTTTTTTTGTTGTGCTCTCTCCTCAGGGTTGGGCATAGAATTATTGCCGCCTTGCATCGGCCCATAGCGTCTGTACATAATCTACACCCCTTCAATTTTCTTGAAAACCTCTATTGCCCTGCCAATGCCGAGGAATTTAACGGCATTATCTATTTTGTCCCGGCGCTCCGGCTTCAAGAGCGGTCTCAGTGCCTGTAAAAGTGCAGTTTGTTTTCCGGCTTCAGGGTTGTTAATCTCTGACATTACCTGCTGCAGCTTAAACATAAGCTGAATATTATCAGGGTTTATTCCGCCCGTTGCCACCCCGGGAGAGCCTTTTTCACCTTTTTCGCCGCCAAGCATCGAAAGAACACCTTGTATCTGTTGCTTGTTTGAATCATCGCTCAAAAATTCTCCAAGCATATCCGCAAGGCCGGAAAAATCCATTTCTTCAGGCATTTCAATCCCCCCCTTTTATGCCGAGGCACAATCTTTATACTTTATTTTTTAAAAACTCCGTTTAGTTTTTGCATTAACTCAGGATTGGCTGCAAGCTTCTTCGCAAGGTCGGGATTGCTTTGCAGCTCTTTTTGCAAATCTGCAGCCGTTAAATTGTTAAGCTTTTGATTAAGGGCTCCCTTGTCGGTATTTTTTATTGCATTTTCAACCTGTTTCATCTGCTCGGGGGACAACATCGAACTCATTTTGCTCAGCGCAGCAGACAGCATCTGCGGATTCATATTCCTTATCATTTCTTCCAATGTCATATAAAATTCTCCTCTCTTTCAGGGCATATAAAAGCACTACCCGACTATCGCTACTTATAATTTATGCAGTGGCAATAAATTTAGTGACAATTTTATTAAAATATGTTATAATTGGGAAATATAACAAATTGCGGACCGTCCGGGAGGCCGGTCCCTACATAATTTTATTCACCCGGCAAAATTTACAAAGGAGAAACCCTATGAAAGCATTGATTTTCAGTGACAGTCACAGACATTACAACAGTATTGACGAAGTGATATCGTCGCACCCTGATGTCAGTCTTATAATCCACGCAGGTGATGTACAAAAAGATGTCGAAGAGATTGAGATAGACTATCCACACCTGCCTTGTGCCTGTGTGCTTGGTAACAACGACTTTTATGCAAAGGGTGTCCCCTTTGACAGAGTTTTTGTATTTGGCGGCAAAAAAATCTTTTTAACCCACGGTCACAACTACGCTGTCAAGGTTTCACCTCACAGAGTAATTGCCGAGGCAAGGCGACACGGGGCAGATATTTGTATTTTTGGTCACACTCACATTCCATATCTTGAAAACCTTGACGGGCTATGGGTCGTAAACCCCGGCCCTGCAAAATACGGCTACGCACTTTTGACCATAAAGTATGACAAGGTTTCTGTCGAGCTAAAAAGTCTTTAAACTATTGACAAATCTTTTTTCAGATTATAAAATATTAATCATTAAATAGTTTTTTTCTAATATATTTAATGTGAATATAAAAGGATTGGTAGGTAATAATATGAAAGTGCTTTTACTCAACGGAAGCCCAAGGGGCGAAAAGTGCACCTATACCGCACTTAAAATTGCTGCTGACGAACTGAATGCAAACGGAATTGAGACAGAAATTATAAACATCGGCTCAGATCCGATACGCGGCTGCATCGGTTGCGGCAGCTGCGCAAAGCGTGGCGACGGAAAGTGCGCCTTTACAGATAACGGCGTAAATGACTT
Organism: Clostridia bacterium; assembly: GCA_045587365.1. Classification (GTDB taxonomy): domain Bacteria; phylum Bacillota; class Clostridia; order Monoglobales; family Monoglobaceae; genus UMGS1820. Next base: position 3,355 of record JAZNCD010000038.1, on the reverse strand, counting down.
TATCGAGAAGATGAAGTCCGCAGACGGTCTTATTGTTGGCTCGCCTGTTCACTATGCCGCAGCATCGGGGGCAGTGACCTCTTTTATGGACAGAGTATGCTATGCAGGTGGTGCAAACCTTGCATTCAAGCCTGCCGCCTCAGTTGCAAGCTGCCGTCGCGGCGGTGCAAGTGCAACCTTTGACCAGCTTAACAAATATTTTACCATACTTAATATGCCGATTGTGTCATCAAACTATTGGAATATGGTACATGGCGGCACCCCCGAGGATGTTATGCAGGACGAAGAGGGCGTGCAGACAATGCGGGTCCTTGGCAGAAATATGGCATGGCTTGTAAAAGCAATTGAAATAGCAAAGAATAACGGTGTTCCACATCCTGTGGCAGAGCCGAAAATTAAAACAAATTATATAAGATAAGGAGTAAAAACCTATGAAAAAGTATATTTGCGAAGTTTGCGGATACGTTTATGATGAGGAAATCGGCGATATAGAAAACGGAATTGAGCCCGGCACAGAATGGGAAGACGTGCCCGAGGACTATCTCTGCCCCCTCTGTGGCGTTGGCAAGGATCAGTTTTCAGAAGAGTAATTACAAGGATACGGAGATGCACAGCATCTCCGTATTTATTATAGAGGTATTATCTATGAACAAAAGAAACTACCAGAGAGAGCTTGACAAGCTGCTTCTTGAAATACAAAAATCGGACATACCGCCAAAACTCCTGGTGCACAGTTGTTGTGCACCCTGCAGCAGTTATGTCCTTGAATATCTGAGCGAATATTTCGATATTACGGTTCTTTATTATAACCCGAACATCTCTCCAATTGACGAATACGAATATCGCAAGGCAGAGCAAATCAGACTTATAAAAGAAAAAACGTGGACAAACCCTGTAAACCTTATGGATTGCGATTGGGAAGGCACTTTGTTTGAAAATGCCGTAAAAGGTCTGGAGGGTGAGCCTGAGGGCGGAGCCAGATGCAAGGTTTGTTTTAACCTGCGACTTTTAAAAACTGCTCAGCTTGCAAAGGAGAATAATTTTGATTATTTCGTCACAACTCTAAGCATAAGTCCCCTTAAAGATGCCTCTCTTCTAAACGAAATCGGCGAAAACCTATCAAAACAGTATGATATAAAATACCTGCCGTCTGATTTCAAAAAACGAGAGGGATACAAACGCTCTGTTGAACTGTCGAGAGAATTCGACCTGTATCGTCAGGATTATTGCGGCTGCATCTACTCAAAAAGATAGTTTTCTAAAATTATTATTACAATTTTGGGGTATATATTGCCAACTTTCTCTATTTTTGATATACTTACATCATTATTAAAATTTATAACAAAGGTGATTTTATGGAAACATTATACCAAAACATTTTAAATCTTCAGTGGCAGCAAATTGTCATGTGGATTATCGGTGGAATTTTAATATATCTTGCCATCAAAAAGGATATGGAGCCGACACTTCTTCTCCCTATGGGCTTTGGCGCTATATTGGTAAACCTGCCTATGTCAGGAGCAATCCACACTCTTGTGACACTCTTCAATGCGGGTATCGCAAATGAATTGTTCCCTCTTATACTCTTTATAGGTATTGGTGCGATGATTGACTTCGGTCCTCTGCTTTCCAACCCAAAGCTTATGATTTTTGGTGCGGCAGCACAGTTTGGTATATTCTTTACCCTTTGCCTTGCATCTGTCTTCTTTGATATAAAGGATGCGGCATCAATCGGTATTATAGGCGCAGCAGACGGCCCTACCTCAATTGTTGTGGCACAGGCACTTAACTCAAAGTATCTTGGTGCCATAATGGTTGCGGCATATTCTTATATGGCGCTTGTGCCAATCATTCAGCCACCCGTTATCAAGCTTTTGACAACCAAAAAAGAGCGAATGATAAGAATGGACTATGTCCAGAAGAATGTTTCAAAGACTACAAGAATATTGTTCCCGATTATAATTACAGTTGTTGCAGGCCTTGTTGCGCCTGACTCTGTTGCACTTGTCGGATTTTTGATGTTTGGTAACTTAATCAGAGAATGCGGCGTTTTGAACAGTCTTTCGGAGACGGCACAAAAGGTACTTGCAAACCTTATTACCATATTCCTTGGTATTACCATATCTCTCCGTATGCAGGCAAGCGAATTTTTACAGCCCGACACTCTTTTAATTCTCGGACTTGGTCTTTTTGCTTTTATATTTGATACTGCAGGCGGTGTAATTTTTGCAAAGATTTTAAACCTCTTCTCAAAGAAGAAGGTAAACCCAATGATTGGTGCGGCAGGCATTTCAGCATTCCCTATGTCAGGGCGTGTTGTTCATAAAATGGGTCTTGCAGAGGATCCGCAGAACTTCCTTCTTATGCACTCTATGGGCGTAAACGTATCGGGTCAGATTGCCTCTGTTATCGCAGGCGGTCTTATCCTTAACTTCTTTATAAATATGTAGGAGGTCTGTAAAATGAATATAGATATTATGAACTTTGTATATAACTTAAAATATATGGGGCTTGGAATGCTCGGTATAATAATTGTTATCGGCGTTATAATCCTTATAACAATGTTTTTAAACAAGGTTACCGAGAATAAAGGCGATAACTAAGGGGCAAATTTCAGAAAGAGAGGTGAATGTCTGTGAGCAAATCAGAGAAGAAAACTTTTTTAGGTCTTTTACTGTCAGGCTTAATCATAGGCGTTGCCTCGATTACACCCGGTCTCAGCGGTGGAATTTTAGCCATTGCCCTTGGACTATACGCACCTGCACTTGATGCAATTACAAAATTGAGAAGCGAGTTTAAAAGCAGCGTTTCGTTTCTTTTTCCTCTCGCCATCGGTGCAGGAATCGGAGTTTTGATATTTGGCGTAATAATGAAGCCTCTGCTTGAAAATTTTGAGACAAGCATCATCTATCTCTTTATGGGGCTTGTTATCGGCAGCATCCCTTCCATCCTGAAAAGTGCAACAGATGGCGGTTTTCGAATACTTTATCTTATCCCTTTTCTTGTTGCGTTTGCAGTTGGAATGTTGCTTGCCGGTGCAGTGGACTCTAATATAAAGAACGCCGAGCCTACACCTGTTATCTTAGTGATAAGCGGCGGCGTGCTATCCCTTGGAATGGTTGTTCCCGGAATTAGCTCTTCCTTTTTGCTTTTGCAAATGGGGGTTTACCAAAAAATAATAGATGCTCTCCTTTCCTTTGACATCTATTTTATTTTCTGGGTTGCGTTGGGCTTTATAATCGTGTCGCTTACTACGGTAAAGCTGATAAATGTGGCGTTTAAAAAATTTCACGGATACGCATATTTTGCGGCACTTGGATTTTTGCTCTCGTCTATGATTGCAGTTTTCCCTGGA
>JAZNCD010000037.1:0-5322 GCA_045587365.1 Clostridia bacterium | reverse complement strand
AAAAAAAGACGAGTTTTCATATAGAAAACTCGTCTTTATCTTTATACTTCGGCATTACTGCATCCGAGGGCATTTTAAAACCGCTTCTTGGTGAAAGTCCTATATTTCCAACCATTACTCCGTCGGGAAGACAAGAGCGTTTAAACTGACTGTTGTAAAATCTGCGGATAAATATATCATACCATTTTACTATAATTTTCTCATTATAAATTTCATCAAAAGCAATATTTGAAATTTTTATAATTTTTTCCTTTGAAAAACCATATCTTACTGTGTAGTAAAGGAAGAAATCGTGAAGCTCATATGGTCCAACTATATACTCTGTCTGCTGAGTAATTTTTCCCTCACTGTCAGGTGGCAAAAGCTCAGGGCTGACAGGGGTATCCACTATATCATAAAGAATTTCTTTTAAATCTTTATCACTTGTATCGGCAATATATTTTACAATATATCTCATAAGTGTTTTAGGCACCGATGCGTTTACACCATACATAGATATATGATCACCGTTGTAGGTGGCAAAACCAAGTGCAAGCTCTGACAAGTCACCTGTTCCAACGACAATTCCGCCTGTTTTGTTTGCAATATCCATTAAAACCTGAGTACGCTCTCTCGCCTGAGCATTTTCATAGGTCACGTCATGACAGTTTATATCTGCACCAATATTGGATAAGTGATGTGTAACTGCATCTTTTATATTTATTTCTTTAAATGTTGCACCTGTCAGCTCTATCATATTTTTTGCATTATTATAAGTTCTGTCAGAGGTGCCAAAGCAAGGCATGGTAACTGCAATAATGTTTTCTTTTGGTAGATTAAGGTTTTCAAAGGCCTTTAAAATTACAAGAAATGCCAGGGTTGAGTCAAGTCCGCCTGAAATGCCGATTGTAACCGTCTTTGCACCAATATGGGCAAGTCTCTTTTTAAGTCCGTGATATTGAATTTGAAAAATTTCTCTGCATCTCTCTATGAGAGCATCCTTGTCTCTTGGGATAAAGGGCGTCATTGAAAAATAACGGTCTATATTTGTTTCTTTAATTTTTGTATCAAAATATATGTGTTTGTATGAATTATCTGTCTTATTCTGATAGGTTGTAACTCTGCGGCGCTCCTGTATTAATTTTTGTAAATCAATATCTGCAAAAATTATTCCGCCTGAGAATGGCTTTGATTCTGACAAGCATTTTCCGCTTTCAAAAATCATATTATGTCCGGAGAAAACCATATCTGTGGTGGATTCTCCCTCTCCTGCGTTTGCATAAATGTATGCTGAATAGGTTTTTGCAGACTGAATCTCAACAAGCTTACGTCTTAGGCTTGTTTTTCCTGCAAGCTCATTGCTTGCAGAGAGGTTGACTATAACCGTTGCACCGTTTGAACAATGCTCATTACTCGGCGGTGATACCTCCCACAAATCCTCGCAAATGTCTGCAGATACTGAAAAATCGCAAAAATTATTTGCCGTAAATATAAGCTTGGGACCGATTGGTATTTGTTTATTTTCAAGCTGTATTGTTGTATTTTCGCTTAGTTTATTAAAATATCTGAGTTCACAAAACTCTCCATAGTTTGGAAGATTGTCCTTTGTTATAAAACCTAAGACCTCTCCACTCTTTACAAAGGCGGCGCAGTTATATAGCTTTCCGGAAAGAGAAACCGGAAGACCTACAACTGACAATATATCGAGTTTTGATGTCTGCTCTGCAAGATAAATCAGGGCTTTCTCTGCACGGTCAATAAGATTTGTCTGCAAAAACAAATCTCCGCAGGTATATGATGTCAGACCGAGTTCTGGAAAAACTATAAGTTTTGCACCACGTTTTTCTGCTTCTTTTATGTTTTCTATTGTTTTTAAGGTGTTAAATTCAACATCTGCAACTTTAACATCAGGTGTTGCCGCTGCAACCTTTATAAAACCGCTATACATTTAAATCCTTCCTTTCAGCTTTTGTTTGTGAAAGTATTTTCGTTTGCCTCAGTGTATTGTAATTCTTTATTATACCTTTCAAGAGTAACCTCTATGGTCTTGCCTCTTAAATTTTTATCACTTTTCAGTCGTACATCCATATAATTCTCGGTAAATCCGCACCAAAATCCGTCTTTTTTCTGTTCAAAAAGTACGGGAACAGTTTTACCAATATAATTTTCGTAAAAATTACTTTTTAATTTTTCCGCAACTCCAATCATTATATGGGAACGTTTATTTTTTTCTTCTTCGAAAACCTGTCCGTCAAGCTTTGCGGCCGCAGTACCCTCTCTTACAGAATAGGGGAATATATGCATCTGTGAAAAGCCGATTTCTTCGCAGAATTTTTTTGAGTTTTCAAAATCCTCCTGTGTTTCACCGGGAAAACCCACAATCAAATCTGTTGTAATTGCCGCATTTTCAAAAGCCATTCTTAAATTTGATACCGCTTGTCTAAATTCGTCAGTTGTGTAATTTCTTCGCATTGATTTTAAGGTTTTGTTACATCCGCTCTGCAGTGACATATGAAACTGGGGACATAACTTTTTTAGATGTGATGCACGATTTGTAAAGTCTTCGGTTATTATAACAGGCTCAAGAGAGCCAAGACGGAGCCGAAAATCTCCCTCTACATCGTTTACTTTCTCCATTACATCAATTAAGGATGTACCGTTATTTAAATCCTTGCCGTAAGAGCCTATGTGTATACCTGTCAGTACAATTTCTGCATAGCCGTCGTTTATCAGGGATTTTGTTTCTTCAATTATTTTATCAATATCTCTTGAGCGTACAGGCCCTCTTGCATAGGGAATTTTACAGTAGGAACAAAAGTTGTTGCATCCATCCTCTATTTTTATCTCTGCACGAATCCTACGTTGACGATGAACAATACCAAGCTCTTCATATGCTTTTGTTTTTAAAATATCATCAACCTTGCAGACTTTGGTGCCTTGTATGGCTTTCTCGCAAAGCTCAACAATTTTGTCTCTGTATTTGTTTCCGATAACAACATCGGTATTCTCTTTTATAATTCGGTCAGGCTCGGTCTGAGAAAGACAACCGGTGACTGCAACCACTGCATCTGGGTTTTCTCTGCGGGCGCGGCGAATCATTTTAAGGCTTTTTGCCGCCCCTGTGCCTGTAACGGTGCAGGTGTTTATAACATAAATATCGGCAGTGCCTTTTGAAATAACCTCGTAGTCCGAATTTTCAAAAAGCTGAGCCATAGCTTCGCTTTCGTAGATATTTGTTTTGCAGCCCAGAGTTATAAATTTTACAGTCATTATGTCCCTCCTTTGCGCTAAGATTCTTCGCTTTGCTCAGAATGACAGATAAATAAAATGTTCTTCCGTAAGGCTTCCCCTCAAGGGGAAGGCCTTTTTAGATATATTACATCCTATCTTATAAGTATTGCATAAATTTGTTAAAACAAATCTATGAAAATATTATATAATTTTTGATTGACTAATGCAAGAAAAAATTGTATAATTTAATAGGATAAATATAAATTTTTTTAGGAGGTTAGTTCAATGAAAGAATTTTCAGTAATACTCAGTTCAATTAACGATGTTAAAAACTTTGTAAATGTTGTTACAAAATATGATTATGAGATTGACCTTACATCAGGTCGTTATGTTGTAGATGCAAAATCAATTATGGGTATATTCAGCCTTGATTTAACAAAGCCCATCAAGGTAGAGGCACACGGAGATGATTGCACATCACTCCTCGATGAGCTTAGCCCATATATCCAGAAATAGGCGAAAGCTGCAAAGGTCCCTGCATAAGCATTATGTGGGGATTTGTCGTGTAAAAATATAATTTCGTGCGGAGTATCCTATGTACAACGAATTTATGCAAGCTGCCATAGATGAGGCAAAATGCGCATCCAAGATGGGTGAAGTACCCGTTGGTGCGGTGATTGTAAAAGATAATAAAATTATATCATTTGGCCATAATCTATGTGAGAGGGAAAATAATTCCTTGCGTCATGCCGAGATTATTGCGATAGAGGGTGCGATGGCGGCTCTTGGTGATTCAAGGCTTGAGGATTGTGATTTGTACGTCACCCTTGAGCCATGCGCAATGTGTTGCGGTGCAATTTCTCTTGCAAGGCTGAGGCGGGTGTATTTCGGTGCATACGATAAAATTGGCGGATGTGCAATATCAAATCTTGCCTGTTTTTCGGCTGAGTCTCCTCTTTATCACGTTGAGTGTTATTGCGGAATTATGGAAGAAGAATGCTCTGTGCTTTTGACGGAGTTTTTTAAGGATTTGAGGCACGACAAAGCAAACAAAAGCAAATAAATTAAAATAATATATATTTGGAGGTACATTATGTCAAAGAAGTATGTATACCTTTTTAAAGAAGGTGACGCATCAATGAGAGAACTTCTCGGCGGTAAGGGTGCAAACCTCGCTGAGATGACTAAAATCGGTCTCCCTGTTCCCCAGGGTTTTACTGTTTCAACAGAGGCTTGTACACAGTATTATGAAGATGGTCGCAAAATCAGCGACGAAATTCAGGCTGAGATAATGGAAAACATCACAAAGATGGAAGAAATCTGCGGCAAGAAGTTCGGCGATAAGGAAAACCCCCTTCTCGTATCTGTTCGCAGCGGTGCAAGAGCATCAATGCCAGGTATGATGGACACCATCTTAAACCTTGGTCTTAACGAAGATGTTGTTGAGGCTATGTCTGCAAAGTCAGGCAATCCAAGATGGGCTTGGGACTGCTACAGAAGATTTATTCAGATGTATTCTGATGTAGTTATGGAAGTTGGTAAGAAGTATTTTGAACAGCTTATCGACGAAATGAAAGAAGCAAAGGGTGTTACTCAGGATATTGAGCTTACAGCTGATGACCTTAAGGTACTTGCAGGTCAGTTCAAGGATGAGTACAAGAACAAGATTGGTAAGGACTTCCCGACTGATCCTAAAGAACAGCTTATGGGTGCAGTAGAGGCAGTTTTCCGTTCATGGGACAACCCCAGAGCAAATGTTTACCGTCGTGACAACGATATTCCTTATTCATGGGGTACAGCTGTTAACGTACAGATGATGGCGTTCGGTAACATGGGCGACGACTGTGGTACAGGTGTTGCATTTACACGTGACCCCGCTACAGGCGACAGAGGCTTAATGGGCGAATTCTTAGTAAACGCTCAGGGCGAAGACGTTGTTGCAGGTGTTCGTACACCTATGCCTATCGCTGAAATGGCAGAAAAATTCCCCGAAGCATTCGCTGAGTTCAATAAGGTTTGTGCAATCTTAGAGGACCACTACAGAGATATGCAGGATATGGAATTTACAATTGAAAATAAAAGTCGGAGGCCAAGCGGTCTTAGGAAGACAAC
>JAZNCD010000036.1:0-31126 GCA_045587365.1 Clostridia bacterium | reverse complement strand
GGAGGAGAGAGGTATGAAATCTTTTTCGGCTCTTGCCAAGGAAGAACTGTATAAGAGTGAAAACGATAGGCTCTGCTGCAATTCTGCAGAATTTGCCGGCATGCTTCTCTTTGGGTGTAATATTTCAGGCAGAGAAATCAGGCTTGTGACGGAAAGTGTCGATGTTCTTGGCAGATTTGAGGCTTTGTGCCGCAAATCGGGATTTGATGCAGAGGTCAGTTGTTCCCCCGAGGGAAGCGGCAGATATGCAGCTCAGATAGATGACAGAGAGCAGATAGGAAAAATACTTTTAGCTTATGGGCTCAGAGATGGCGAAACAAGTGTAATCAGGTATCGGATTATGCCTGAGCTTTTAAAAGATGAATGTTGCCGCCGCGCCTTTATAAAAGGTGCTTTTATGGGTGGCGGAACAATGGTAGACCCGAACAAAAACTATAATATCGAGATTGTGACGCCCTATATGGGGCTTAGCCGTGATTTTGTGACGGTATTGCTTGAAGCAGGTTTTGATTTTAAGTCAGTGGTGAGAAAATCAAAATATGTTTTATATTCAAAAAACAGCGAGATTATAGAGGATTTTCTCTCTTACATTGGTGCATACAAGGCGCAGATGGAGCTTATAAATATCAAAATAGAAAAAGGTATACGTAACGATTTTAACCGCTCGGTCAACAGCGAGACTGCAAATCTTGACAAGGCAATTGCTGCGGCGGTAATTCAGATTCAGGCAATAGAAACGATTGACAGGGAGATAGGTCTTGATAACCTCCCTGAGGAGCTTTTAAGCGTTGCAAAACTAAGACTTAAATACAAATCAATGAGTCTTCTGGAGATTGGAAAGCACCTTAATCCTCCCCTTGGAAAATCAGGTGTAAACCACAGATTTAAAAGAATAATATCAATGGCAGAGAGAATAGAAGATACGTCGGAGGAATGATATAAATGGCTTTTGTGCATTTGCATACCCATACTGCCTTCAGTCTGCTTGACGGCGAGGGCACTGTGAAAAAGTTAATAGAGAGAGCCAAAGCAGTTGGGCAAAACTCTATGGCTATTACCGACCATGGAAATATGTATGGGGTAATAGACTTTTATGAGTGTGCAAAAGAAAGCGGAATCAAGCCAATCCTTGGTTGCGAGGTTTATGTTGCGGCAAGGTCAAGACTTGATAAAATTTACGAGTATGACTCCAATAGCTGCCACCTGATATTACTTGCAGAAAATGATACAGGTTATCATAACCTGATGAAGATTGTGTCCTGCGGCTTTGTAGAGGGCTTTTATTACAGACCGAGAATTGATATGGAAATTCTCAGGCAGTATAGTGAGGGAATAATCGCCCTCAGTGCGTGTATGTCGGGGGTTTTGTCAAGAGAACTCCTCAGTGGCAATTATGAAGAAGCAAAGCGCCGCGCCCTTGAGTTTATAGATATTTTTGGCAGAGACAGATATTTCATAGAGATACAGGACCATGGTATATATGAGCAGAAAAAGCTTAATCAGGATTTGATTGCTCTTGCCAGAGAGCTTGAACTTGATATTGTTGCAACCAACGATATCCACTATGTAGAGCAAAAGGATGCAGACTATCAGGATGTCCTGATGTGCATACAGATGGGCAAGACCGTCGATGACGAAGACCGAATGAAGATGACCACAGATCAGCTCTACTTAAAATCAGAGGATGAGATGAGAGAACTGTTCTCTTACATACCCGAGGCGCTTGAGAATACTCAGAAAATAGCCGACAGATGTAATGTGGAAATTGAGTTTGGCAAGCTTCATTTGCCAAAGTTTGAACTGCCCGAGGGATACACGTCCTATGAATATCTGCGCAAGCTTGTGCTCGATGGCATGGCAGAGCGTTATCCCGATGATGACGGAAGTGTAAAAGAGAGAATGGAGTATGAACTGTCAACCATCTCTCTTATGGGGTATGTTGATTACTTTTTGATTGTATGGGATTTTATCAACTATGCAAGAGAAAACGGAATAATGGTAGGGCCGGGCAGAGGAAGTGCGGCAGGCAGTGTTGTTTCGTATTGCCTTCATATAACCAATGTTGACCCCATAAAGTATGGACTTATTTTTGAGAGATTTTTAAATCCCGAGAGAGTAAGTATGCCCGATATTGATATTGACTTCTGCTACGAACGCAGAGGAGAAGTTATAGACTATGTAAATCGCAAGTACGGCGAGAACAACGTGGCGCAGATTGTTACCTTTGGTACAATGGCGGCACGCCTTGCCATTCGTGATGTCGGGCGTGCCCTTAACATCCCCTACGGCACAGTTGACGAGGTTGCAAAGCAGGTGCCGATGGAGCTTAAAATGACAATAGAAAAGGCTCTCAAGGTAAACTATAAGCTAAAAGAGTTATATGACGGCAGTGCAGAAATTAAAAAACTGATTGACACAGCGATTGAGCTTGAGGGACTGCCAAGGCACACTTCAACTCACGCCGCCGGTGTTGTTATCACAAAAGAGGAAATACAGAATTACGTTCCTCTGCAGAAAAATGATGATGTCATCACCACGCAGTTTACAATGACCACAATCGAGAGGCTGGGGCTTTTAAAGATGGACTTTCTGGGACTTCGTACCCTGACGGTTATTCGCGATGCCATTGAGCATATAAGGCGTCAGCACGGAATTGTAGTAGATATTGACAACCCCGTTATGGATGACAGAGATGTCTATGATATGATATCAGCAGGCGAGACAGACGGCGTATTTCAGCTTGAAAGCTCGGGTATGAAGCAGTTTATGAAGGAGCTTAAGCCCAACTCCCTTGAGGATGTTATTGCGGGCATATCTCTCTATCGTCCGGGGCCTATGGATTCAATACCAAGATATGTGGCAAACAAAAACAATCCGTCCCTTGTAAGCTACAAGCATCCTATGCTTGAGCATATATTGGATGTTACCTATGGTTGTATTGTCTATCAGGAACAGGTAATGCAGATTGTGCGTGAGCTTGGAGGCTATTCTCTTGGCAGAGCGGATTTGGTGCGCAGAGCAATGTCCAAAAAGAAAGCCGATGTAATGGAGCAGGAGCGCAAAAACTTTATATATGGAACAACTGATGGAGAGCAGGTCGTAGATGGTGCATTAAAGCGTGGCGTTGATGAGGCGGCGGCAGCTGCCATATTTGACGAAATGATGGACTTTGCATCCTACGCCTTTAACAAGTCCCATGCGGCAGCCTATGCAGTTGTAGCGTATCAGACGGCGTGGCTTAAGGCGAAATATCCTGTTGAGTTTTTTGCCGCACTTCTTACATCCTTTATCGACAACAACCAAAAGGTGTCAAAGTATATCGAGGTTGTAAAACGCCTTGGTATAACTATGTTGCCGCCTGATATAAACAAAAGCTATCGCACCTTCTCGGTAGATGACGGGAAAATCCGTTTTGGTCTTGCGGCAGTAAAGAATGTAGGTGGAGCGGTGGTTGACGAAATTGCCGCCGAGCGCGAGAAGAATGGCGATTTTACAGGCTTTACTGATTTTTGCGAGAGAATGGCAGGGCAGAGAGTCAATAAACGAGTTGTTGAAAACCTGATAAAGTGTGGTGCCTTTGACAGCTTTAGCTTAAAGAGGGCGGTGCTTTTAAATGTATACGAGAGGGTTTTAGATGATGCGGCAGACAGGGCAAAAAACATAATGCCGGGACAGATAAATATGTTTGATATGGTATCTGACAGTCCCAAGGGTGCAGACAACTTTGACGATTGTGAGGAGCTGCCAAAAAAAGAGCTTCTCTCTATGGAAAAGGAATGCATCGGTATGTATGTCTCAGGACATCCCCTTGACAGCTGTGCCGAGGCTGTGCGTGCAACATCTACGGCATCTGTTCTTGAGATAACCGAGAATGAAAAAGGAATTTTCAATATCGGCACTCAGGTTGCCATTTCGGGCATAGTCACCAAGGTGCGCAATCAGCTTACCAGAAAGGGCGAGATGATGAGGTATATTGAACTCGAGGATTTAAGCGGCAGTATAGAGGTGCTGATATTCCCCGGGCAATTACGCAGATTTGATGCCCTTGCACAGACAGACAAGATTGTAACTGTGACGGGAAACCTTGATATGGCAGATGATGCCCCGCCAAAGCTGAGACTTGAGGATATAAGACATCTTGATGTAACCGCCAGAAAGCCCGCCAGACTGTACCTGAGACTTGATTCAAGGGATGCAGAGAGGATGAATGCGATGAAGAAAATCTTAGGTGGTGCAGAGGGAGACATAGATGTTATCATAAAATACGAGGATACAGGTCAGGTTGTAAAAGCGCCAAAATCTATGAGGATAAGCAAAAACGACGGCAGAGAAGAGGCACTAAAGACTCTCCTCGGCGAAGAAAATGTGAGGCTTGTAGAGGTATGAGAGAGGAATTATCAAAGATAAACATAGAAAAATACCTTGGCAGAAATCATGGTTTTGAGCTTATAATAAAAGACGAGACAGACTCTACAAATAACGACCTGAAAGAGCTTGCCAAAAGCGGTGCAGAGAGCGGATGTACGGTTATTGCCGATGCCCAGACACAGGGCAGAGGCAGAGTTGGACGCAGCTTTTATTCCCCAAAGGGCAGCGGAATATATATGAGCCTTTTGCTAAAGCCGAGCCTTGACGAGGGTGATATGGTTTTAGTTACTACGGCGGCGTCGGTTGCAGTGGCGAGAGGTATTGAAAGGTCAACAGGAAAATCTCCGCAGATAAAGTGGGTGAACGACCTTTACTTAGACGATAAAAAAATATGCGGAATTTTAGTTGAAGCTGTGAGAGATTACAGGAATAAAATTATTGCAATTATAATCGGCGTTGGAATAAACTGCGAATACTGTGAGTTCCCTGAAGAAATCAGGGATATTGCAGGAGCGGTTGCGAAGGACGGCGAGAGTGTATCGAGAAACAAAATTATCGCAGAGATTTTAAAAGAGTTTGCAAAAATTGAAGATTTGATAAAGTCAAAAAAATTTCTTGATGAGTACAAGGGTCGCTCTATGGTGCTTGGCAGAGAGATTTATGTCCTCGGAAAAGAAAATGAAATTTTAAAAGCCGTTGATATTGACGAAAGAGGAAGCCTTGTAACCGAGACAAAAGACGGCGAGCAAAGAGTTTTGTTTTCGGGCGAAATAAGTATAAGACTGAATAATTAGTTATAATTGTGATTATGATAATATATAACAGGAGGCGGAATTATGAACAGAGAATATTATGAATACGCAAAAAACTGTGGCAAAAAGGGCGGTATATGGAAACTGATTTCCGTAATTTTGTTTATTGCCCTTGCGGCTACGGCGGTATCGGCATTTATGCTTAAAATAAAGAACAGGCAATACAGAGATTTGCTTATAGAGGACAGCGAGAGGTTTGAGGCAACCCCCGAGCAGGAGGAAGAAATGGCAGAAATAAGAAGAAGAGAGTGGAGCCGCGGACATTCAATGGCAAACAGAAAAACTACTGAGGAACGCCTTGAGGACAACCGCATAACAGAAGAAGCGTAAGTAAAAAGCAGAAATGCATTTGCATTTCTGCTTTTTTGTTTGGTCAGGTAAAGAAAGCTATAAAAAATTCAGAGATTGAAAATATTTTATAAAAGAGGAACTTAAGTAAATAACATATCAGCAAAATTATGCCAGTAATTATCCATAGAATCAAGCTTCATACAAGGCACATAAGATTGTTCTTTACCCAGTAATCCAAAACAACAATCCTCCAATAATGAATGTTATAATTATTATCTATACGGTAATAATTGTTATAATTATATTATATTTTTGTTTCTGTGTCAAGGTGATAGAATTAACTTGGGTGATAGAAATGAATGTAGAATTCAAAGACGACTATATTAAAATAGGTCTTAAAATTGCATATTATAGAAAAATCAAATCCCTGACACAGGAGCAGCTTGCCGAAATTTTGGATTGCGGTGTTTCTTTTATAGGACAGATAGAAGCACCAAATATATATAAAGCAATATCCTTAGATACACTCTTTAAAATAGCAAAAGCCCTCGATGTTCCTGCGTACAAGCTTTTATATTTTGACAATTAAATGTGGCGTAGAGGCGGTGCGTGTTGCACTTGATGATATCGAAGATGAAAAATGATTTGCCAAAACGAAAACCAACTAGGTTAAAAGACTTTGATTATAGCTCTGCGGGAAGGTATTTTATAACGATATGCACAGAAAACCGTCGGGAACTGTTATCTAAAATAAATGTAGGGCAGGGGCTTGCTCCTGCCGAAAATCGACTGACAAAATACGGAGAGATTGCAAGAGAGCAAATAGAATTGTTGGAAAACCGATATAAAAACATTAAAATAGATAAATATGTAATTATGCCAAATCATATACATATTTTAATTTCAAATTATGAAAACACGGCAGGAGCAAGCCCCTGCCCTACGATTTCGGATGTAATGTGCACATTTAAATCTATAACAACGAGAGTGTGCAAAAAAGAAGGGCTATCGAGACCACATCTGTTTCAATCGTCTTTTTATGACCGCATAATACGAGACGAAAAGGAATATATAAATGCGTGGGAATACATTGATACAAATGTGGCAAAATGGGATACGGATGATTTCTATTAAACAAAAAGCAGAAATGCAATTGCGTTTCTGCTTTTTGTTCGTTATTATACCGATATAAAACAAATTGAATTTGGCAACAATTCCGCAGGGGATGGCCAGGATGTGGGTGCGGCACTTGATTCAAAGGCAAATTCAATTTGTTTTCATAATAATCAGCAGCATCTATTTAAAAAGTTTTTTATATGCAAACTTTACGCACAGTCCGCAAAAAGCGCCTGTTATAATCGCAAGAACAATAAGTGGCGGCAGATATGCAAAAACCGAGGCGGTTTTTGTAATAGCCGCGGCACAGGCTACCTGTACTGAATTGTGTGCCACTGCGCCGATAATACTGATTTCGCATATATATTTTTTGCCGATAAATTTTAGTAAAATTGCCTCAATGGCAAGGCAGACAAGACCTGCCGAGAGGGAGTATATCAAAACAGAGAGGTTGCCAATAAAAATTGCACTAAGTATTATGCGACATATTAAAATTAAAAAGGCGTCTCGCGTTCCAAGCCACATCAGGGCAAAAAGTGTAATCACATTTGACAGTCCAAGCTTTATCCCGGGGAGGGGAATGGGCAGAGGAATCTGTGCCTCGACCACAAAAATTGTCAGGGCAGCGGCACATAAAAGTGCACACAGGACAAGCCTTTTTGCGCCTTGAATTTTATTGCTATTTGCTGATTGCATCGGGTGTGTCATAGTTTGCGCTACCCCCATCTATTTGAATTACTATTTTATTCGGCAGACAGACAATGGGATAGGAGCTGTTGTGTATAGCCCCTTGCTTTACACATAGCTTGTCAGGACAGTTCGCCGATTTTATGGAGATTTTTTTATTTTCAACAAGAACGATATTTGTGTGCCCTCCATGCTCGATGGGGATTTCATATGATGATTCAACGTTTTCAAGGTCTATGCGGTACAAAAGCTCGCCGTCTGCATAGATTTCAGCAAAGCTTCCGCCATCTTTGAAATAGAGATGGAGAGTCAAAACAACGCAGCACAAAAGGACTGCCAAAAAGACCAAAAAAAAGATTTTGTGCTTCATATTCTGCCCCCTGATTTTTGTGATTTTGTATAAAAATTTTCGCTTTTTTTTATATGATAATAAAATGATAACGAAATTATAAAAAAAAGTCAAGATTTTAATTTATATGCTTGTTTTTTGTCAGATAGAATGTTATACTATATTACATAAAAAAGTTTGGAAAATAAACTTAAGAGGAATGATGATTTAAATGAATCATACAATGCTGACAGATTTTTACGAACTTACTATGGCAAACGGATATTTCCGCGATGGCATGGGTGACAAAATAGCATATTTTGATATGTTCTTCCGTCAGGTTCCGGATGGGGCAGGTTTTGCAGTTATGGCGGGGGTTGAGCAGCTGATTGAGTACCTCAAGGATTTGAGATTTGAGGATGAGGATATCGAGTATCTTCGCTCCAAAGGTATTTTTGACGAGGGCTTTTTAGACTACCTTAAAAATTTTAAGTTTGAATGTGATGTATGGGCAATTCCCGAGGGTACGCCGATTTTCCCGAATGAGCCGATTGTTACAGTTCGCGGGCCTCTTATTCAGGCGCAGTTTATTGAGACTATGGTGCTTCTTACCATAAACCACCAGAGTCTGATTGCCACAAAGAGCAACCGAATTGTCCGCGCAGCAGGGGGTATCCCTGTTATGGAGTTTGGCTCAAGGCGTGCACAGGGTTATGATGGTGCAATCTATGGTGCGAGGGCAGCCTTTATCGGCGGCGTTTGCGGCACGGCGTGTACGATTTCGGAGCAGTTGTTTTCAGTTCCTGCCCTTGGTACAATGGCACATAGCTGGATACAATCCTTTGACAGTGAGTATGAGGCGTTTTTGTCCTATGCAAAAAGCTATCCCCAAAACTGTACTTTGCTTATTGATACCTACAATGTATTAAAGAGCGGACTTCCTAATGCAATCCGTGTGTTTGATGAAGTTTTAAAGCCGCTTGGAATTACAAAATGCGGAGTCAGAATTGACAGTGGTGATATAACATATCTTTCAAAGAAGTGTAGGAAGATGCTTGATGATGCAGGCTGGACAGAGGCAAAAATTGTTGCATCGAACTCTCTTGACGAGTATATTATCCGTGACATTTTAAGACAAGGTGCGTGTATAGATTCTTTTGGCGTAGGAGAGAGACTTATCACCTCAAAGTCGGAGCCGGTCTTTGGCGGAGTGTATAAGCTTGTTGCCATTGAAGAAAACGGCGAGGTAGTACCAAAGATAAAAATAAGCGAAAATGTTGCAAAGATTACCACACCGCACTTTAAAAAGGTGTACAGGCTATATTCAAAAGAGAGCTCAATGGCACTTGCGGACGTGCTTACAACCCGTGATGAGGTTATAAAATCAGAGGGCGAATACGAGATTTTTGATCCCAAAAACACATGGAAGAGAAAAAAGGTTACAAACTTTGAGGCAAAAGAGCTAATGGCGCCGATTTTTGAAAAAGGTAAATGTGTTTATGAATCACCCTCGCTTGAAGAAATAAGAGATTACTGCAAGGACAGTATAGACAAAATATGGGATGAGGTCAGACGTTTTGAAAACCCCCACGAATATTATGTGGATATGTCTCAAAAACTTTGGGATATAAGGTACAATCTTTTGTCGGGACACAATTTGTAAACAATCAGAATTGTATATATAAACAATGGGAAAGGGATGGAAAAATGAGTAATTCAATTGAAAGCAAAAGACTTGGCAGACTCGGTGTAATTGGAATGAGGGGCTGCGAAGAGATTACACAGAAGGTAAACTATTACCTTAAAAAGTTTAACGAGGATGTCATTGATGATGATTTTGAGACATTTGTTATTCCTATAAGCTGTCCGAGATTCGGTACGGGTGAGGCAAAGGCGATGATTCTTCATTCTATCAGAACCTACGATGTATACATCATTATGGATGCGTTTAACTATGGCGTTACATACAATATGTATGGTCAGGAGAGAGCGATGAGCCCTGATGACCATTATCAGGATGTAAAGCGTGTAATCTCGGCTATGGGCGGCAAGGCAAGACGCATCACCGTTATTATGCCTATGCTCTACGAGGGACGTCAGCACAAGAGAGTTTCAAGAGAGTCTCTTGACTGTGCACTTGCCCTGCAGGAGCTTGCAAATATGGGAGTTACCAACATAATCACTTTTGATGCCCATGATGCAAGAGTTCAGAATTCAATTCCCCTTTGTGGATTTGAGAATGTCCATCCCACTTATCAGATGATTAAGGCTTGCCTTAAATACGACAAGGAGATTATCCTTGATAAAGAAAACACAATGATTGTATCCCCTGACGAGGGTGCTATGAGCAGATGTATGTACTATTCATCAGTTCTCGGTATGAATCTTGGTACTTTCTATAAGCGCCGTGATTATTCAACTGTTGTAAACGGCAAAAACCCAATAGTTGCACACGAGTTCCTCGGAAACGATATAGAGGGTAAGGATATAATCGTTGTTGACGATATGATAGCATCAGGCGAATCTATGATAGATGTTGCAAAAGAGCTTAAAGCAAGAAAGGCAAAGAAGGTTGTTGTTTTCTCTACCTTTGGTCTCTTTACAGAGGGAACAGAAAAGTTTGACAAAGCATATGAAGACGGTCTTATTGATGCGGTGTTTACAACAAACCTTGTATATCGCAGACCTGAGCTTAAAACTGCGGCCTGGTATCACGAAGTTGATATGTCAAAGTATATTGCCCTTATAATCAAGCAGCTCAATGACGATGTGTCTATCAGCAACCTGCTTACACCAATTTCCAGAATTGAAAAAATACTTGAAAGATACAGAAACGATGCAGAACAATAAAATAAGACAGATAAGCCGCGACGAAATGGAGCGGCAGGCGGAGTTTATAAACAAAATACGGTTAAAGCTCAGCTCGGGGGGACAGAAGCCAAAGGCGTTTGTAGAAACCTATGGCTGTCAGCAAAACTCCAGCGACAGTGAAAAGATAAAGGGTATGCTCTATGATATGGGCTTTGATTTTTGCGATACCACGGCAGAGGCAGACTTTATTCTTTACAACACCTGTGCGGTGAGGGAAAATGCAGAGATGAGAGTCTTTGGCAACATAGGTGCTCTCAAAAATCTTAAACGCAAAAAAGAGGATTTAATAATTGCAGTCTGCGGATGTATGATGCAGCAGGAGCATATTGCAAAGCATATCAAGTCAAAATACAAGCATGTGGATTTGGTTTTCGGCACTCACGCCCTATATAGATTTCCTGAGCTTTTAGACGGAGTTTTAACAGGGGGCAGAGTTTTTGATACAGAAAATGAGGATGGCTCTGTTTTTGAGGATATAAGCTATAAAAGAGATGCCATTCCCCTTGCCAAAATCCCGATAATGTACGGGTGCAATAACTTTTGCACCTATTGTATTGTCCCTTATGTAAGAGGCAGAGAACGCAGCAGGTCGGCAGAGAGGATACTCTCTGAGGTCCGCTCTGTTGCAGAACAAGGATACAAAGAGGTAATGCTGCTCGGTCAGAACGTAAATTCCTACGGCAATGATTTGGAGAGCGGTCTCAGCTTTGCTCAGCTTCTGCGTGAGGTCTGCAAAGTAGAAGGGATAGAGAGAGTCAGGTTTATGACCTCCCATCCAAAGGATATTTCAGACGAGGTTATCTGTGCTATGGCAGAGGAAGAAAAGATATGCAATCAGCTTCATCTGCCTGTTCAGTCAGGATCTGACCGTATACTCAGGCTTATGAATCGCAAATACACAAAGGCACAGTATATGGAGATTATAAACAAGGTAAAGTCCGCAATTCCTGATATTGTTCTGACCACCGATATTATTGTGGGCTTCCCCGGGGAGACCAACGAGGATTTTGAAGAAACCCTTAACATTCTTCGAGAGGTAGAATATGATACGATATTTTCGTTTATCTACTCAAAGAGGGTAGGCACACCTGCGGCATCTATGGAGGATTGCCTCACCGACGAAGAAAAGCACAGAAATTTTGACAGAATGCTTGAGGTCCAGAACGAGATTTCCAAAAAGAAAAACGATTCTTATGTCGGCAGAGTACAAAAAGTTCTCGTCGAGGGAGAGAGCAAAACAAGTGCCGACACCCTGACAGGAAGGACAGAGGGCGGTAAGGTTGTAAACTTTATGGGAGACAAAGCCCTTGTTGGACAAATGGTAGATATAAAAATCACCGAGAGCAGAACATGGTCGCTGCTCGGTGAAATTGTAAAATAAGACAGACAAAAGGAGGAAGAAATGTCAAGAGAACAGATTTTTGAAAAAGCAAAAGAGCTTGCTGACCTTATAGCGTACAGCGACGAAAAAAAGAATGCACAGGAGGCCAGCCGTCAGCTTATGGAGGATGAAGAGGCATCAAAGCTGATTAGTGATTACAACGAAAAAAGAGAGGCAAAGCTTGCTGAATTTAAAGATAAAGAGCCGACAAAAGAAGATGTTGAGAGCATAAACGAATATCTTCAGGGAGAGTTTAACAAGATAATGGACAATCAGGTTATCCATGAGTATGTAAAGGCATCAAGGGTTTTTGAGATGATGCTGACACAGATGGATAATATTATAAAGCAGGGCATATCCGTAGATGACGGACACAGTGGATGCAGCGGTTCCTGCTCAACCTGCAGCGGCTGCCACTAGAGATTGAGCTTTTGAAAAATGCATATTTAACAATTGTAGGGGCGGTTCACGAACCGCCCGTATTGCGGGGCATACGTGTATGCCCCCTACAGGCATAATTGTTATAACCCCATTTACCTTGAAAGAAGTGATACCAATGACCTTTAACGAAATAGACCGCGAAGCAATCACCCCAATGATGAAGCAGTATTGTCAGGTCAAGGACGAATATCCTGACAGCATACTGATGTATCGTTTGGGTGATTTTTATGAAATGTTTTTTGACGATGCAGAGATAGCATCAAGAGTGCTTGATATTACATTGACAGGACGCGCTTGCGGACTTCCTGAGAAGGCGCCTATGTGTGGCGTGCCTTTTCATGCGGCAAACAGTTATATATCAAAATTGGTACTCTCGGGACTTTCTGTCGCAGTGTGCGAGCAGACTGAGGACCCGAAAACTGCAAAAGACATTGTTGCCCGCGATGTTGTAAGGGTAATCACTCCGGGTACACTTATGGATAATGCCGCTCTTGATTCGACCAGGAACAACTATCTTTGCTCTGTCTGCACAGGGGCAGATGGTGCTGCCGTTTGTTTTGCGGATATTACAACAGGAGAATGTCTGGCGACAGAGATAGAAGGTCGGGATTTTGAGACGGCTATTTTAAACGAAATGGTTAAATATTCTCCGTCGGAGATTATTATAAATTTAGAGGGGTTTGAAAACACCTCTTTGGTAGAAGGTATAAAAGACAAAACAGGTGGTTTTGTAAGAAACTTCAGGGATTGGGCATTTGAAACAGCTGAGGCGACAGATGTTATAAAAAGCCGTTTTGGCAAGGTTGAGTCCGTTATCCCAAACGATAAGCCATACAGTATCAGGGCGGTGGGTGCGCTTCTTGTTTATCTTGAAGAAACTCAAAAGACCGAAATCAAAAATATAACAGGCATTGATATAAACAGAGACGCAGAGAATATGCAGCTTGATATGTATAGTCTTAGAAACCTTGAGGTTATCGAGACCATGCGTGACAGAAATGCAAGAGGGGCACTTCTGCACACGCTCAATATGACCTCTACTGCTATGGGAGCGAGACTTCTTCGCAAAACTCTGACTGCTCCTCTTTGTAACTGTGCGGCGATTACAAATCGTCATCTTGCAGTAAAAGAGCTTGTAGATGACCCCATAATGCGTGCCGAGATGATGGAGGCACTCAGGGGTGTCCGTGATATGGAGCGACTTATAAATCGCATTGTGTACAAGAATGCAAACTGCGGTGACCTTTTGGGGCTTGCCAAATCTATTGCTCAGTTGCCAAAGCTTTTGCAGTGCCTGAGGGGAACTGCATCAAAATTGCTCAGCAGTTGTGCAGAGAAGATGGATATTCTATCGGATGTCAGGGCACTTATAGAAGATAATATTGACGAAGAAGCTCCGGCAATACTGCGAAACGGCGGTATGATAAAAAAGGGTGCAAACCCCGAGCTTGACCGCCTGACAGACCTTGTTGATAATGGACAGGCAGTTCTTCATAGCATAGTTGAGAAAGAAAAAGAGAAAACCGGAATAAAAATTATGAAGCTTGGCTTTAACAAGGTTTTCGGATATTATATGGAAGTCAGCAACTCGTACACAGAGCTTGTGCCTGACTATTTTATGAGAAAGCAAACCCTGACAAACGGAGAGAGGTACATAACACCCGAACTTAAAGAGCTTGAAGAAGAAATCCTCTCAGCCGGTGAAAAAAAGATTGAACTTGAGTACGAGCTCTTCTGCCAGATAAGGGAGAGAGTGGCAGAGGCATTTGAAAGGGTTTGCAAGGCGGCAGAGGTTGTCGCAATTGTTGATATGATGTGCTCATTTGCAGCCGTTGCTGAGCGCAACTCCTATACAATGCCGACGGTAAATATGTCTGATAAGATTGTTATAAAAGGTGGCAGACATCCCGTTGTGGAAAAGTTGGTTAAGGGTGGAAGCTTTATTGCAAACGATACCATACTTGACAACAGAGAAAATCAGATTTCTATTATAACGGGACCAAATATGGCAGGTAAGTCCACATATATGAGACAGACTGCGCTCATTGTGCTTATGGCGCAGGCAGGCAGCTTTGTTCCTGCCGACAGTGCAGAGATTGGAATAGTCGACAAGATATTTACAAGGGTCGGGGCATCCGATGACTTGTCCTCGGGACAAAGTACGTTTATGGTAGAGATGACAGAGGTGGCTTACATACTTGACAATGCTACTGACAAGAGTCTGGTAATTCTTGATGAAATCGGCAGAGGTACAAGCACCTATGACGGACTTGGAATTGCGTGGGCGGTTGTAGAGCATATGGCGGACGCAAAAAAGTGTGGTGCAAAGACTATGTTTGCAACCCACTATCACGAGCTGACTCAGCTTGAGGGCAAGATACCAAATGTAAAGAACTATTGTATTGCAGTAAAGAAGCACGGAGGCACCATCAGCTTTTTGCGTAAGATTATCCGCGGCGGAGCGGATGAGAGTTATGGCGTGGATGTTGCGGCACTTGCAGGGGTAAAAAAATCTGTGGTAAATCGCGCAAGAGAGATAGTTGCATCGCTGGAGGGGGAAAATCCGAGAGAGGTCAGTGAGGCAAAAATCAAGACTATAAGTCTGCCGAAGGAAGATGGTATGCAGATGGGATTTTTACAGGGCGCAACCAACGAGGTTTGTGAAGAATTAAAAGCACTTGACCTTAACTCTATGACGCCGATGCAGGCGATGACGGCACTTTATGACCTGCAGGCAAAGGCGAAAAACAGTTAATTGATATTTAAGGAGAAGAGTATGGCGAAAATTCAGATTCTTCCGCAGGAGGTTGCGGACAAGATTGCGGCCGGCGAGGTAGCAGAGAGACCTGCCGCTGTGGTTAAAGAGCTTGTTGAAAACTCAATTGATGCAGGCGCAACCTCTGTTGAAGTGGAAATCAAAAAAGGCGGGATTGAATATATAAGGGTTTGTGACAATGGTTGCGGAATTGAAGCCGACCAGGTTGAGACAGCCTTTCTTCGTCATGCAACAAGTAAGCTCCGCGAGATAGATGATTTGTATACAATCGGCACAATGGGCTTTCGTGGTGAGGCGCTATCCAGTATATGTGCAGTGGCAGAGGTACAGGTGATTACCAAAACCGCCGATTGCATTGAGGGCACCTTTATGCAGCTTGAAAGAGGGGTAAGAAAAACAAAGGAGCCTATTGCGTGTAACAATGGTACTACAATGATTGTTGAGAAGTTATTCGAGAACATTCCTGCCAGAATGAAGTTTTTGAAAAAAGACTCAACAGAGGCAGGCTATGTAGCAGATGTTCTAGGCAGAATAGCCCTTTCAAAACCGGAGATAGCCTTTACCTATATATGTGATGATAAGGAAATTTTTTCAACCCCCGGTGACGGTAAGATTGAAAATGTAATACTGAAGCTCTATGGTATAGACCACGCAAAGGGAATTATCCCTGTTGACTATACCGAGGATAATCTGAGAATTTACGGCGTAATAGGAAAACCCGATATTGCCAGAGGAAACAGGTCAAGACAGACTTTTTTTGTCAACGGAAGGTATATAAAAAGCCATATTGCATCAAAGGTGGTGGCAGAGGCATATCGGAATTCCATAATGACAGGCAAGTTCCCCTTCTTTGTTCTTGATATTCAGGTAGAGCCACAGTGGGTGGATGTAAATGTGCATCCTGCCAAGACGGAGATAAAGTTTGCCAACGAAAACAGAGTATATGAGATTTTGCATCACGCCGTAAGCAATGCCCTGCGTGGCGGAGAGACCCCGAGGGCGGATGTGCCCTCTGTAAATTCTGTGAGGGATGAGAGGGATGCTCAAGTGGGCAGAGAGCAAGGTTATTCTGCCTGCTACAGCGTGACTAAACGCATTGAGCCAAAGATTGTCAGGGAATATTTAGACAGTGTAATTCCCAAAAAAGAGACAGACGAACAACCTCAAAAAGAGGAAAAGGTTTTTTATTCGGATTTTAACTTTTTAGAGGATAGTCAGAAGAAGGCTCTTGAAGTTCGCGAGACAGACCAATTTAACGAGGATTTGCCAAAGACAGAGACAGAAAACACGCAGATGTTTGATATGACCGAGGTGCCAAAACCAATTGGTCAGGTGTTTGACACATATGTTTTGTGCAGTGTCGACGATTGCTTTTATATGATAGACCAGCATGCCGCCCATGAGAGATACAGGTTTGAGGCACTTAAAAAGTCTTACTATGCAAGAGAAAAGATGTCACAGCTTTTGCTTGTGCCGATTATTCTCAAGCTTGACTATATGGAGACACAAACGGTCTTGTCAAACCTTGATATATACACAGGCTTTGGCTTTGAGATTGAGGATTTTGGTGCCGGCAGCATAATTGTAAATGCAACCCCCGTAATAGGCGGCGAAAATGTAATCCGCGATTTGATACTTGAGATTGCAGATGCCATTTCGGGGATGGGTAAGCTTTCTGTTGCGGATTTTGAGGAAAAAGCTCTTGATATGATAGCGTGCAAATATGCTATAAAGGCAAACCAGAAGATAAGTCTTGCCGAAATGCAGGATATAATTGACAAGGTGTGGGATATGGAAAGTCAGGGAATTAAAACCTGTCCCCACGGCAGACCTATACGAATAGAATTCACTAAAGATGATATAGAAAAGATGTTTAAAAGAAAACTGTAAAGGAGTGTGGCGGTGCCTTGAAAAGTGAGAAGCCAAAGATTTTTTGTGTCTGCGGACCGACAGCATCAGGTAAGACCGCCTATGCAATAAAGGTAGCCCTTGAAAAAGGCGGAGAGATAGTCTCCTGCGATTCTATGCAGATATACAAGTATATGAATATTGGTACTGCAAAGGCAACGATGGAGGAAAGGGCGATGGTCCCTCATCATATGATTGACTTTGTTGAACCATGGACAGATTACAGTGTTGCAGAGTTTACAAAGGATGCAAGATGTGCAATAGATGACATACTTTCCCGTGGCAAACTGCCTGTTCTTTGCGGAGGGACGGGGCTTTATATGGACAGTGTGATAAACAACACCGACTATCCCGAAGCGGAGAAGGACGATGAATATGTAGCCGCACTTTGGAAGCTGGCTGAGGAAAAGGGCAACGATTTTGTTTATCAGATGCTGAAAGAGGCAGACCCTGAAGCTGCTGAAAAGATTCATCCTAACAATGTAAAGCGTGTTGTCAGGGCGCTTGAAATATGTAAGACAAGCGGAATGACTAAAACAGAGGCAGACCGACTTGCCCTTCGGGAGCCTGTCTATAATGCAGAAATAGTCGGACTGACTATGGACAGAGAAAAGCTTTATAAGAGAATAAACAAGCGTGTTGATATTATGATAGAGCAAGGGCTATGCGGCGAAGTAGAAGCCTTGCTTAAAATGAATGTGCCGAAGAATTCAACCGCAATGCAGGCAATAGGGTATAAAGAACTTGTTGGGTATTTAGAGGGGGAAGATTCCCTTGATAATGCTATAGAAAAGATTAAGCTTGAATCAAGAAGATATGCCAAGAGACAGTTGACATGGTTCAGGCGGAACGAAAAAATAAAATGGATTGAATTGTGATGTTACAAAACTGTTAAGTTTGTAATACAAATCAGGTTTTGTGGTTTACAGAGAGTAAATAGGTGATATAATAAAAGCCATAAAGATGATACTGTAGTGTATTGTCTTTGTGGCTTTTTGCGAAATTTGGGATATCTGTACTAAAAGGAGGATGGACGATGCCAAAATATAGCAACGATTTAGAGCCCATATCCCAAAGAAGAGGAAAGAACAAGAGGAAAAGTAAGATAAAAACGGCGTCAATCATATTAGTTGGCGTTGTTTTGCTCTATTTGTCAGCGGCAATTTTTGTCAGTGTCAGCAGCAATCTTTCGACGACAATTGCACAAAATGGTATTGTGCGGGAGAGTATAAGAACAACAGGTTATGTTTTTCGTGAACAAACGGTTATAACCGCCCCCGATTTTGGTTACCTTGAATGTGTGGTAAACGAGGGAGAAAGGGTTAAAGAAGGACAGGTTGTCGGATATATTTTCGGCACTTCAACCGATGCTGCTGTGATGGAAGAAATAAAGGAGCTTCACAGAGCACTCGGCAGAGTTGGCATAGATGAAGAGATTTCTGTTTATTCAAGTATGCCTGCAACGGCAGAAAAGAGGATTTCGGAACTGTCAAGAAACCTCTCTGATATGAGGAAGACTAATGACCTAACCAAGGTTGGCGACAAAAAAGAAGAAATAAACACACTTGTTTTGAGAAAGCATAATGATGCAGGAGAGACAGAAGCGCCTGTTACTGTCGACCAGATAAATAGCCGGCTGAATTCCCTGCTTGCAAGCGTTCAGGCGGGCGGTGCGGTTATTGCACCATGTGGTGGTGTTTTTACTACCAGAGTTGATGGCCTTGAGGACAAACTCAAATATGAGCTTTCAGAACAGGTTACTCCGTCATATCTTAAGAGCATTGGCAAGAGTGAAGAAAATAACGAAAACAAGACTGCAGAAGCAGGTCAGCCTCTTTGTAAGATTGTAAATAACTATGTATGGCGGTTTGCCATGGAGTTATCTGCCGAAAAAGCAGAAAATATTAAGCTTGGACAAAGTGTGCAACTTGAATTTTTTGACTTATCCGAGGAAACAATAATGGGTACAGTTACCCGAATATCCGATGCAGAGGACGGAAAGTGTGCTATTGTTGTTTCCACCAATAAATATGTAGAGGGAATATATTCCTCAAGCCGCATAAACGCAGATGTTATAACGACCAGCTCTGAGGGTATAAAATTACCAACTCAGTGTCTTCACGTTAAGGATGGGGTGACGGGTGTATATGTTATTCGCCTTGATGTTGCAAGGTTTGTGCCCGTCAATGTAAAATACAAAAACGACCAATGGGCAATTATTTCGGCTGCAGAGCCGCAATCCGGCGGAGCGAGACTGCAGATTTATGATGAAGTAATTGTTGATTGCAGAAATCTTGAGGATGGAAAAATCATAAGATAGAAGCAGACAGAGAGGGTGAGGCGGCAATGAGTATAGAGAAAAATATTCAGCAGGTTAAGGAAAGTATCCGCAAAGCTGCAGAAAGTGCCGGAAGAAATCCCTCTGACATAAAACTGTTAGCAGTTACCAAGACAAAGCCCATAGAGATGCTCAAGGAAGCTAAATCGTGCGGCTTGTTTGAATTTGGTGAAAACAGACCACAGGAAATTGTGGCGAAGTTTCCTCATTTTCAGGGCGGAGAGATTAAGTGGCATCTGATTGGTCAACTGCAAAAAAACAAGGTTCGCCATATAATAGATAAGGTTTGTCTTATCCACTCGGTAGATAGCCTTGAGCTTGCCCTTGAAATAGATAAAAGGGCAAAGGCTATTGGTAAGGTGCAGGATATACTTTTGCAGATAAATATTACAGGTGAAGAAAGCAAGTCGGGCATAGCTAAAGAAGAAGCGCAGATGCTTTGCAGACAGATTGCAGAGCTTGAAAATGTCAGGATAAAGGGGCTTATGACAATATCTGTGCTTGGGATGTCCTATGAAGAAAACTACAGTGTGTTTTCTCAACTTAAAATACTTGCGGATAAAATAAAAGCTCTTGATTTAGATGGTGTCTTTTTGGAAGAGTTGTCTATGGGAATGACCCATGACATGGATGCGGCAATTGCCGCGGGTGCAACAATAGTGCGTGTGGGTACAGCGATTTTTGGTGCACGAGATATCATACAATAAATGTGATAAGTATTAAACTTAATATAAAATAAGAAGAAAAGGGGATACAAAAATGAGTAACTTTATGAACAAAATGCTTAACCTTGTAGGATTTGAGGCAGAAGAATACGAGGATGATGTATATGAGGAAGAAACCTCTCTTGATTATGAGCCATCTGTTTTTGACAGACTCAGCGACAGAAGAAGCAGCAAGGTTGTAAAGATACATAATTCAAACGCACAGATGAGAGTTGTTGTAATTCAGCCCGAATCCTTTGAGGAGGCTCGCGATATTACAAATCACTTAAAGAGCAAAAAGCCGATTGTTGTAAATCTTGAATCTGTTGAAAAGCAGGTTGCACGCAGAATAATTGACTTTTTAAGTGGTGCAGTATATGCTCTCGACGGTGATATTCAGAAGGTTTCAAACGGAATATTTGTAATTGCTCCCAATAATGTTGATATTATGAGCGATGTAATAAAGAACGAGACAAGGACCTTCCCCTGGAGCTAAGGCAAAATGAATGTTGACGATAAAGAGGACAAGCTTATATTGTCAAGAGCCGAGGATGCCGTCTTGATTTGTGAGCGGAAATATCAAATAAAGACGGTTGGGTTTTTAAACCCCCATCAAAGAGTGATAATAAAGAAGAATATATATCCGTCGGTTGATGTGACTATGAGTTTTGAGGGTGGATATGATGATGCCGAACGCACACTTATGGTGTGTGCGCCTGAGTTTTTGGCTGCGGAGATTGACGATATACTTAAGGTGATAAAGGTGACGGGCAGAGATGTTGCGTCTTTAACCCACAGAGATTACCTCGGTAGTCTTATGGGACTTGGAATAACCAGAGAGAATATCGGTGATATAATTGTAAGCGGGAGCGGTGCATATATTTTTGTCAAGGCAGAGATTGCGGACTATATTGTAAATAACCTTGACAAAATAGGCAGACATGGAGTAAAAACCACGATTTGTAAGTGCAAAGAGGTAGAAATTCCAAAGCCCATGACAAAAGAGATAGCAGGTACGGTCTCATCACTCAGACTTGATGCTGTGTTGTCGGTGGCGGCGGGAATAGCCAGAGGCCGTGCGGCAGAGCTTATATCTTCCGGGGCGGTTTCGCTTAACTTCGAAGTTTGCGAGTCTGTGTCCGAAAAAGTCGAAGAGGGCGACCTGATATCCGTTCGGGGCATCGGCAGAATGAGACTTGAGCGCATTGGAAATCTGACTCGAAAGGGTAGGATTTCAATAACGATAGCAAGATTTGAATAGTATAACGCAGCGAGGTGGAAATTTTATGGTTACACCCAAGGATATAGAAAATAAAATGTTTAAGGTATCCTTTAAGGGATACAATGTAGACGAGGTAGATGATTTTCTTCAGGAAATCTGTGACAGCTATCTTGAAATATACATAGAAAACAAAAAGCTGAGAGAGCAGCTTCTTGCCATGAGAGATGAAACAAAGCCTCTCTCTTACGCAAAGATGCCAAAGCAGGCGGCGGCAAGTGCAGAGATGGACGCGGCTGCCCTTAAAGAAGCCAAAAAAGTTGCAGAGGAAGCGCAAAGTGCGGCAAGGTCAATGGCTGAAAAGGTAAGCAAAAAGCTTGATGAGGATGCACAAAGACTGCTTGATATGCATAAAGAGGTACTGAAATACAAAGAAGAGGTATCAGCTTTTATTAGTGCGTCGGATGAGGTTGTGACAGAAAAGCTTACACCGCCTGTGACTGATACAGAAGAAATACCTTGTGTAAAATCAAGGGCATAAATAATACTAAAAAGCAGCTAATGGAACGGAAGAAATCCGTTCCTTTTTGACCTATATATGGTTTTGGTATGCAATGTTTGAAAAAGTCTGTCCCGGAGGTAATGTAAATGATATATGCAATTGTTGCAGCATTGGTTTTAATTCTTGATATTATTACAAAGATAATAGCAGAGCGGTCCTTAATGCCTGTGGGGACTACTCCCATTTTAAAGGACATAATTCATTTTACATATGTAGAAAACAGAGGCGTCGCTTTTGGAATGTTTAGCGGCGGACGGACAATTTTTATAATTGTTTCAATTATAGTTCTGATAATTCTTGGTATAATAGTCGCTAAAACAAACAAAAAACTGAGAACAAAATGGATGAATATGGGTGCTATGCTTATCTTCAGCGGAGCAATAGGTAATCTTGCAGACAGGATTTTCAGAGGATATGTTGTTGATTTTATTGATTTCAGAATTATTAAATTCCCTGTTTTCAATATTGCCGATATCGCAGTATGCATAGGTGCGGCAATGCTTGTTATTCATTTTCTTATTGCAGAGGAAAAAGCTGCTATAAAAGAAAAATTAACCGAAACGGAGGAAGATATCAGTGAGTGAGCCTGTTTATCTTTCTGTTGAGGCGGGGGATGTCGGTCAGAGAATAGACAAATTTTTAAGTGACAGGCTTGATGGTATTACGCGCTCTCATATCCAAAAGTTAATAGAGGATGGCAACATTCTTGTAGATGAAGGTGTTGTAAAATCAAATTACAAAGTAAGACGGGATGATGAGATTACTGTTATTATGCCCGATATTAAAGAGTCTGAAATTCCGGCGGAGAATATCCCTGTAAATATTGTGTATGAGGATGAGCATATGCTTGTTGTTGACAAAGAACAGGGGATGGTGGTTCATCCTGCGGTTGGGAATTATACAGGGACACTTGTGAACGCGCTTTTACATTATTGCGGCGACAGTTTATCGGGGATAAACGGAGAGAAACGCCCGGGTATACTCCATAGGATTGACAAGGACACAAGCGGACTTTTGATGGTGGCAAAGAGTGATGCGGCACATCTTGGTCTGTCAGAGCAGATAAAAGAGCATAGTCTGACAAGGGCGTATAAAGCTTTGGTGCACGGTGGATTTTCGGAAGACAAAGGTACAATTGATGCCCCAATCGGCAGACATCCTGTTGACAGAAAAAAGATGGCGATTACAGACCGTGGCTCTAAAGAAGCGGTTACCCATTATAATATTCTTGAAAGATTTGGAAAGTATACCCTTATAGAGTGCGTGCTTGAAACCGGACGAACACACCAGATAAGAGTGCATATGTCAAGTAAAGGACACCCAATTGTCGGAGATAAGACCTACGGTGTAAAGAAGGATGAATTCAAGCTTGATGGTCAGCTGCTTCACGCATATAAGATTGGATTTGTTCATCCAATCAGTGGTGAATATATGGAGTTTACATCCCCCTTGCCTGACTATTTTGAAAAAGTGTTAAAAAGCCTGAGAGAAAAAATATAGATTTTTTGGAGTTGATACATATGAAAAAACTGATTGGGACACTCCTGAGCCTATGTATGGTTATGTCTCTGTGCAGTAGCCTTGTCTATGCTGATGAAGTAAAGCCACAGACAGAAGAGGTTGTTGCAGCTGAAGATACAAAATCCGAGACAGAAACCGAGGATGCGAAAGATGTTCTGGAGGAGACGACTCCTCAAAATCGTGTTGTTTATGTAAATATCACGATGCTTCCGCGTATGGTTGTAACTGATTCTGTCGCGAAGGTAGAGCTGTATAATGAAAAAGGTGTAAAGCTTGGCGAGGCTGAAGAATGGATTGGCGGAGTTACCAAGAGACTTGAGCTTAAGTTTGATGTCCCACCGATAAAGGCAGGGGATAAGTTTAGCCTCAGGCTAAAGAGCGGAATTTCTTATCTTAAATATCATGATAAGGTATACGAAGAGGACGATGACATAACGCTCGAAGCTTATGGCTACAAGGTAGCAGATGGCAACGAGGGGGTAGTCGCAACCTTTGAACTTGAAGGATGCCCTCTTTATGAGCAAGCGATAGTTATGTATGTAGAGGGCAATATGCTTGATCTGTATCCAAGGGCAAGGCTTATTGATGATGTTGCAATGGTGCCTGTCAGAGCCGTAGCTGAGGCTATGGGAATAAGGGTAAGATATGACGAGATATACAACAGTGTTGTATGCTCTGTTGGAGAAAAAGAAGCGATTTTTAACCTGGGCACATCCTATGCAACCTTGTTTGGAGAGGATAAATATCTTTCGGCAACCTGTGAAATGATTGATGATACTGCTTATGTGCCTGCACGTGCCCTTGCGAAGACTTTCGGTGCAGAGATAGAGGCGCTTGACTTTGGAGACCATATAGATGTATGTATCGGTAAGTCACCAATGGTATATGAGTATATGCAAAAATTTCCTGTAAATCAGTGGAATTTGTCGAGCAAAACCCGTTATCTTGTATGGGTTGATAAATCTGATTACAGGGTAAGGGTTTATACAGGATCGAAAAATAAATGGGTTGAGGATAAAAACTTCCCATGTGCCATAGGTGCCCCGTCATCGCCCACCATAACTGGAAGCTATGAGTATCAGTACAGAATGAACGCTTGGTATTATGATGGGTACTATGTAGGGCCTTGTCTTGTTTTTTATGGCAATTATGCGCTCCATTCAACTCTTATCGGCTACAATGGCAGACCCTTTGATGACAGAACAGGGGTAATGATTTCTCACGGATGTATAAGACTGCATAAGGCCGACATAGATTGGCTTGATGAAAATCTGCCAGTTGGAAGCAGAATTTACATAACAGAATAGAAATTTTGGAGCGGACATATGTCCGCTCCTTTTTGTCGCTTGCCTCTCTTGAATAAATTTGAAAAAGTGATGGTTTGCAGAATTTGTAGGGGACGGCGTCCCGACGTTCCGCTTATGATAAAAAATATAAAAATTTTTATCGAAATTAGAGAATTTTTATAGACAAGCCCTAACTGTTATGGTATGATATATAGTTAGATAAGTATGGAAAGTGGGGCAAATTATATATGAAGCATTTGCTTGGAATGAAAGAATTATCTGCCGGGGAGATTATTGCCATTCTCGACAGAGCGGAGACTATGAAGAGAGATGTGCTTGAGGGAAGCAAAAAGGACAATTGTCTCAGCGGCAAGAGCATAATCACTCTGTTTTATGAGAACAGTACAAGAACTCGTTTGTCCTTTGAACTTGCGTCTAAGTACCTTGGGGCAACTGCGGCAAACATTACAGCTTCGGGCAGCAGTGTTGCCAAGGGCGAAACCCTTGAGGATACAGGTAAAACCATAGATGAAATGGGAGCGGATGTGGTAATTGTCCGCCATAGTGCATCGGGGGCACCGCATTTGCTCTCTAAGTATACAAACGCATCGATTGTCAACGCAGGAGACGGCATGAATGAGCATCCGACTCAGGCGCTCCTTGACTTTATGACCATGAGAGAAAAGTTTGGAAGCTTTGAGGGGTTAAAGGTTTCTATAATCGGTGATGTGAAGCACAGTCGTGTTGCAAGAAGCAACATATACGGGCTTAAAAAGCTTGGCGCAGATGTTACTCTTTGTGCACCAACTACCCTGATGCCTGAGGAAATCGAAGAATTTGGAGTAAAGGTTTTATATGATGCAGACAAGGCGGCGGACGGCGCAGACGTTATTATGGGACTTAGAATTCAGTTGGAGCGTCAGAAGAGCGGACTGTTTCCGTCGGTGAGAGAGTATCACAGGCTTTTTGGTATAAACAAGCGCAGAGTAGATCTTGCGGCACCCCATGCCATAGTTATGCATCCGGGCCCTGTAAACAGAGGTGTAGAGCTTGCAGCAGATGTTGCTGACGGGCCTCGCTCGGTTATAGGCGGACAGGTTACAAATGGTGTGTGTATCAGAATGGCAGTTCTTGATATGTTAACTAGGGAGGGAAGATAGGATATGAAACGAATTATAAAAAACGGATATGTTATCAACCCTGCAAAAGGCTTTGCCGGCAAGGCTGATATTTTGATAAACTATGGTGTTATAGAGAGAGTAGCAGAGAACATAGACGACTATGATGCAAAGATAATAGATGCGACAGGTATGATTGTAGCGCCGGGGCTTGTGGATTTGCACGTTCACTTCCGCGAACCCGGATACGAGCATAAAGAAGATATCGAGTCGGGTAGCCGCGCGGCTGCAAAGGGTGGAGTAACATCGGTTTTGTGTATGCCTAATACAAATCCGCCAATTGATAACGCGGCACTTGTTGAGTATATAATAAACAGAGGCAACAGAACAGGACTTACAAATGTAATGACAACAGGCTGCATAACAAAGGGTCTTGGTGGAGCGGAGCTTACCGAGATGGCAGAGCTTCGGGCATCAGGTGCCGTTGCTTTCTCTGATGACGGCAGACCTGTAATCTCATCGGTTATTATGAGACGTGCTCTTCAATATGCAAAGATGCTGGATGTACCGCTAATGTCCCATAGTGAGGACCTTGATTTGGTAGATGGCGGCAGTATGAACGAGGGCTATATGTCTACCTACCTCGGACTTCGCGGAATTCCCAAATCTGCCGAGAGCGTTGCAGTCAGTCGTGACATACTTCTTGCAGAAGAGCTTGGTGCAAGACTTCATATATGTCACGTAAGCACCAAAAACTCAATTGATGCAATACGTGCTGCAAAGGCAAGAGGTGCAAAAATCACAGCGGAGACAGCACCGCATTACTTCAGTCTTACAGACAAGGCGTGTGATGGATTTAATACTAACGCAAAGATGAATCCGCCACTTCGTGATGACGAGGATGTTGATGCGGTAATTCAGGGACTTTGCGATGGTACAATTGATGCAATCGCAACAGACCATGCGCCCCACCATATAGATGATAAGAGGATAGAGTTTGAAAAGGCGGCAAACGGAATTGTCGGACTTGAAACCTCATTGGCAATTGGCTGCACATATCTTGTAAAGAGTGGCAAAATGACAATGGCTGAACTTATCGACAAGATGAGTACCTCTCCCGCTAAAATCATCGGAAGCGACAGAGGCACATTGAATGTAGGCGCGCCTGCAGACATTGTAATCTTTGACGAAAACGAAGAATTTACAGTAGATGTGAATGAATTTGAAACAAAGGGAAAGAATTCACCATATAATGGTATGAAGCTTTTCGGCAAAGTTCACCGTACAATTTTAGGCGGAAGAACAGTGTATAAGGCTGAATAAGTATAATAAGAAGGCAAAAAATCAGGGAGGCATAAAATGATAGATGTTTTAATCGAAAAAATAAAGGAAAAGAACAATCCAACAGTTGCGGGTCTTGATCCAAAGGCAGACTATATTCCCGAAGAAATGAAAAAAGCGGCATTTGAAAAGTATGGCGAAACCTTTGAGGGAATTTCTGCGGCAATACTTGAGTTTAACAAAACATTGATAGACTCTCTTTATGATATAGTGCCTGCAGTAAAACCGCAGGCGGCGTATTATGAGATGTACGGGATTCCCGGAATTCAGTGTATGCACGACACCATTGAATATGCAAAATCCAAGGGAATGTATGTAATCTTAGATGCAAAGAGAGGGGATATAGGCACAACCTCTGAGGCTTATGCCACAGCGTATCTTGGAAAAACTCAGGTTGGTGAGAAGAAGCTTGAGGCATATGGTGCAGATTGTATGACAATTAACCCATATCTTGGCACAGACGGTGTTGCTCCTTTTATAAAAGAATGTGCAGACAATGAAAAGGGTGTATTTATCCTTGTTAAGACCTCAAACAAATCCTCGGGAGAAATTCAGGATTTAAAGGCGGGCGGAAAACACATTTATGAGCATATGGCAGACCTTGTAAAGACATGGGGCAGTGATTTAATAGGAACTCACGGTTACAGCAGTGCAGGCGCAGTTGTTGGTGCAACCTACCCCGAGCAGGCAGAAAAGCTTCGTGCGCAGATGCCGAGGACATACTTCCTTGTTCCTGGCTACGGTGCACAGGGCGGCGGTGCAAAGGATGTTGCGCCCTGCTTTAACAAAGATGGTCTTGGTGCAATTGTTAATGCATCACGCTCGATTATGTGTGCGTATATGAAAAACGGCGGCTCTGTCGGTGACGCAGCAAGAGCTGAGGCAATAAGAATGAGAGACGATATACTCAGCGTATTATAACAGAAGAAATTCCGCATATAAGGAGGAAGAGAGTTGTTTTGTGAGCTTATCAGAAAAGAAAAGCTGACGGATAGTGTTTATGATTTTACAGTTTTCTGCCCCGAAATGGCAGAAAAAACAAAAGCCGGTCAGTTTTTGCACGTGCTTTGCGGAGGAGATGCGTATCTTCGTCGCCCCATAAGCGTGTGCGAGGTTATTGATAAAAAATCAATCAGGTTTATCTTCAGTGTCAGGGGTATCGGCACTGATGCTCTGGCTAAGAAGAACGTTGGAGAGGAGCTTGATATTCTTGGCCCTCTCGGAAACGGATTTGATACAGAAAAAGCAGAGGGCAGAGTTTTATTAGTCGGCGGTGGAATTGGTATTTTTCCGCTTCTTGAGCTTGCTAAGATTTATGGCAAGAGAGCAAGTGTTCTGCTTGGATTTAAGACAAAAGCCGAAATGATGATGACGGATGAATTTGCAAAGTATGCAGATAATGTTTTTGTGGCAACCGATGACGGAAGCTGCGGATATAAAGGCTTTGTGACTGAATTGCTTAAGGATATAACCGGGTCAAATGAGGTTGGAGAAATTCTTGTTTGCGGTCCAACACCTATGATGAGGGCGGTCTCAGATATTGCGGCTGAAAAGAACATTCCGGCTCAGGTTTCGCTTGAGGAGAGAATGGGTTGCGGCATAGGTGCGTGTGTAACATGTGTCTGCACAATAAATGGTCAGCACAAGCGCGTCTGCAAGGATGGCCCTGTGTTTAATGCATCGGAGGTGGAATGGGATGGCTGATATGAGAGTCAATATTGCAGGAGTTGAATGGAAAAACCCTGTTACAACAGGCTCGGGTACATTTGGCTTTGGCGAAGAATATGGCGAATATTTTGATTTGTCAAGGCTCGGTGCAGTTTGCCTTAAAGCACTCTCGGCGGTGCCAAGGCTTGGTAATCCGGCACCGAGAATTGCAGAGACACCTATGGGAATTTTAAACAGTGTAGGACTTCAGAATCCGGGTGCGGAATATTTTAAAGAGCACTATTTGCCGAAACTGAGAACTTACGACACAAAACTGATTGCAAATCTCTGCGGCAGTGCGGTAGAGGATTATGTGGCAGTTGCAGAAATCCTTGGTGACAGTGTAGATATGTTTGAACTTAACATTTCCTGTCCCAATGTCAAGGTGGGGGGTATGGCTTTTGGTACAGACCCCAAAATGACCGAGGAAATCACAAGACGTGTCAAAGAGGTTTCAAAGGTGCCGCTTATTGTAAAGCTGTCACCAAATGTGACGGACATAACCGAAATTGCAAAGGGTGCAGAGGCTGGCGGTGCGGATGCTCTGTCACTTATAAACACATTGCTTGGACTTAAAATTGACATAAATACAAGGCGACCCATACTTAAAAACAACACAGGCGGACTGTCGGGGCCTGCTATAAAGCCTGTGGCGGTAAATATGGTGTACAGAGTCCATCAGGCGGTAAATCTGCCACTTATAGGAATGGGTGGTATTTCAACAGGCGAAGATGCCATAGAATTTATTATGGCAGGCGCAAGTGCCGTTGCCGTTGGAACAGCCGGCTTTGTTGACCCCTATGCTTGGGTAAAGGTTGCAGACGGAATAGAAAAATATCTTGACGAAAACAATATAAAAAGTGTATCTGACCTTGTCGGAACAGTAGAACTGTATTAAATTATGGCAAATGCCTGAAAGGAATGAAACAAATGATGACAAATAACGAAATTATTGAAATGCTTAAAGAGGCTGAGGTTTTACTTGAAGGACACTTCCTTTTGACCTCGGGCAGACACAGTGACAAATATATGCAGTGTGCAAAGATTTTCCAGAATGCAAAGTATAGTGTTCCCCTTTGTGCAGAGCTTGTAGAAAAGTATAAGGATGACAACGTTGAGGTTGTTATCGGTCCTGCAATCGGTGCAATTCAGATGTCTTACGAGGTTGGTAAGCAGCTTGGTGTAAAGAATATTTTTGCAGAGCGTGAGAACGGTGCTATGACTCTTCGTCGTGGTTTTACAATTGAAGAGGGACAGAGAGTTCTTATCGTTGAAGATGTTGTTACAACAGGCGGTAGCGTACGCGAGGTTATGGACCTTGTAAAAGAGTGCGGTGGCGTGATTGCCGGCATCGGCTCTATCGTTGACAGAACAGGCGGCAAGATTGACTTTGGTGTACCTTATAAGAGTGCGTTCTCTATGGATATCACATCTTACGAAGCAGATGAATGCCCAATATGTAAAAGTGGTGTACCCCTTGTGAAGCCGGGCAGCAGAGGAAGCAAATAATGCAAGGCGAATTGCATAGCGGACACAGAAAGAGAATAGACAAAAAGGCACGCCTTATGGGGCTTGAGTTTTTAGAAGAGCATGAGCAGCTTGAAAAGCTGCTCTTTGCAGTTATACCAAGAGGTAATACCAACGAACTTGCAATCAGTCTCATAAATGAGTTTGGTTCAATCGCAGGAGTGCTCAGTGCTGATGTTGAGCAGCTAAAAGGTGTTGAGGGAGTCGGACCAAGAACTGCAGAGTTTCTGCACGATTTGATGCCTTTGCTTGGAATAGTGCAAAGATGTGCTATGACAGATACCAAGGGAAAGACGGTTATTGACACCCCTGAAAAAAGGGGCGAGTTTGCTAAAACATTCTTTTATGGCAAGCTTGTCGAGAATTTGTATATGGTAAGCATTAATTCCTCGGGGCAGGTAATATGTGTTGATAAAATCTCTGAGGGCACATCGACTGCGGCAAGTGTGTCGCTTCATTTGATAGCAAAGCGTGCAATACTTAATGAGGCATACGCAGTAATGCTTATGCACAATCATCCCGGTGGCAGACTTGAGCCGTCTATGGCGGATATTACATTGACAAGAGAGGTTAAAGAAGCTCTTACCTCCCTTGATGTGAGATTTGTTGACCATATTATAGTTGCGTGTGGCAATTGGATAAGTATATAGAATTAAAAAAAAGAAAAACAAATTTTGTTTTTCTTTCAGACTGTCGAAGAACCCGACTTTGCATTAAGCAAAAATCGGGTTCTTCTTGGTATTTATCAAATTTACAATAAAAACAAGCAATTTGGAAGGTGTATTATTGCCCTTCCATTTCCATTTTGCAAGCTTTTTTAAATT
>JAZNCD010000035.1:0-4545 GCA_045587365.1 Clostridia bacterium | reverse complement strand
GTTCCTCCGGAAAACTTTTTTGTGCCATATAAAACTTTTCCATCGTCTCCAAGATGCTGAGCTGTAATATTACCAACAGCACAAAATCTCCAAGCTTTATTTGTTTCCATGTTGTACAGCCCCTCCTTTTTTCTCTTCTAAGTATTTTTATATTGTTATTTCTCCACCTCATACGGCCAATCAATGATTCCGCCAAACTCTTTTACATTGGTGTAGCCAAGTTTGGAAAGAGCTTCGGCTGCGATTTTGCTTCTGCGACCTGATCTGCAATATACAAGAATTAACTTGTCCTTATCGGGGATCAGCTCGATTGCCTTGTTTTCAATTTCTGTATATGGAATCAGGATTGCGCCTGGAATGTGCCCCTCGTCAAATTCGTCCTGTTCTCTTGTGTCTAAAATGATATGTTCCTCGCCTGAATTCATTATCTTTTTGGCTTCCTCTGCCGTAATTTGTTCGTACATTGCTTTTTCTCGTTTTTCTGCGACGATTATTGATGTCGGTCCGTCCGCTCCCCCGATTATTCCAATACTTGTAGCATCTCCGCAAGCGGTGAGCAGTATGCAAAGTAAGACGGATATAATACATAGTGCTTTCTTCATCACATTAACCCTCAATCTTTTCCATTACTTGTCTGAATACTTCGCCGATATTTTCCCTGATAACCAAGTCGGCGTTGTTATCGTATTCCGTTTCAGACTTATTGATCATAACGATATATTTACCTCTGAAATATCTCACAAATGATGCGGCTGGATACACCGCAAGAGAAGTTCCTCCAACAATCAGCATATCAGCGTTTTCGATATGTCGTATTGCCGTTTCCGCAACTCCGTCATAGAGATTTTCGCCATAGAGAACAACCTTTGGTTTCATAATGCCACCGCATTCGCATCTCGGCACATCCTTGTCTTTGATTTCTGACAAGACCTTGTCTGTATCGCCCTTTTTACCGCAGGAGGCACAATAAAATTTCTCTGCAGTTCCGTGGAGTTCAATTACATTTTTACTGCCTGCTCTTTGATGCAGACCATCTATGTTTTGCGTTATTACTGCTTTGAGTTTACTCATGTTTTCAAGCTTTGCCAACGCTTTGTGAGCATTGTTTGGTTCTACTTCAATGATAAAATATTTTCTATAAAAATCATAAAAAGTTTCTGTGTTCTGAAAAAAGAAATCGTGACTCAATATCTCTTCGGGAGGCACGCCGTATTCTTTCACGGTGTTATAAAGTCCGTCTTGGCTGCGATAGTCCTTCACACCGCTTTCGGTAGATACACCTGCACCACCAAAGAAAACGATACTACTGCACTCTTTAATCATTTCTGCAAATCTATCTATCATCATTTTTACCTCGTTTTTTAATTAAATATCCTTCTTGAATTGCAGATATTGTTGCAATAATGCATACTGCAATTAAACTGTATTTTATTTCAATAAACTGTAATGCGAGCGGTAAAAGAAATAATAACAGTCCCGTAATTTTATTCATCACAGTATGCAAAGAGATTAACTTTTTTGTATAAAGAAAACCTAATATAACATTAAAGATTTTAATAATTGCAATTACAGCAATCCATACCCATATCCATTTTGGAATATGAATTACAGGCATAAGTTTAATAAGTGTCACTGCAAAGAAAATAAAATCTGAAGTGGTATCGAGTCTTGCCCCAAACTCACTGACAGAATTTCTCTTTCTTGCAATTGTCCCATCCACCATATCTGTAATTCCGCATAATAGATATATACCGCAAAAACAAGCCGAAAACACGGGGCAGAACAACAGCGTTATACTAAATAAAATTCTGCAACTTGTTATTATATTTGCAATCTGCTTTTTCATCCGTTCACCTACAAATTGGAATTAGATTTTTTATGTCCACAATGATGTTATGAACATCGGAGAAGCATTTTTGCCTTTTTCAAAGCCACATGCCTCGTAAAAGTGCAGTTCATCATCATAAGCG
This sequence comes from Clostridia bacterium, assembly GCA_045587365.1. Taxonomy (GTDB): domain Bacteria; phylum Bacillota; class Clostridia; order Monoglobales; family Monoglobaceae; genus UMGS1820. The sequence continues at coordinate 2,575 of JAZNCD010000035.1, read as the reverse complement.
ACAACCACAATTCGCATATATTCCTTATACTTTTCTTTTACCATATTGACAAGAGTTCTTCCAATTGTTTTTCCGTGATAATCCGGGTCAACAAGAAGATAATGAACATAAGCATTTATTATTCCATCGTCCATAACACATATCATTCCAACAAGTTTATTTCCATCCCAAGCAGAATAAACTGTATTAAAGTTTTTCATTGCAACTGCAAGTTTATCAGGAAAATGCCCTGATGACCATTCCACAGAAAGAAACAATCTTTCCAATTCTTCACACTCAAAATTATGAATGTCTTTATATTCAATATTCATATTAGGTTACCTCCGTCAAATTCTTGTTTTCCCCATTAAAGTTAGTTTTTCTTAAAGTCATAAAGCCCTACTGTTTCTCTGTTCCTGTACTCGTGCTTTTCGTAATAGCCAATCAGTGCGTCGTCATCATCGCGAAGAGCGACCATATATACATCCTTGTTTTCCTTTTCGTTATGGTATGTGTAAATGATGTTATTATCCTTGCTCTCGCCAAACCACGATACCACCTTATCAATCATTTTATTTGATTTTTCGTTGTGACAATCCTTTAAATTACTGCCTGTCAAATCCTTATGATAGTGCTCTTTTGCCGAGGGATTCATATATACAATTATATGCTCCAAATCGCAGATAACGATTGGTGCGGTGTCCTGTTTAACTATGCTTTTAAATAGCTTATTTAACATTTTAATTCTCCGTTTCCAACAAAACAAAGTTATTTTTCTCAAACTCTAAAAGTCCCTCGTCACGCATTTTGCATAGCTCGTTTGACATAGCACTTCTGTCAACCGACAAAAAGTCTGCAAGTTGTTGACGGTTAAAAGGAATTGTGAATTTTGAGCTGTTTTGTTTTTTCGCCTCTTCAGATAAATAGGAAATCAGCTTTTCCCGAGTTGTCCGCCTTGACATATGCCCAAGCTTTTGCACAAGATTTCTGTTTTTCTCGGAAATTGCAAAGAACATATTCTTAACCACCAATGTATGAAATCTGCAGGCAGTAGAGCAGGTGGTTAAAATTCGTTTCACATCAAAAAAAATTACCTTACTGTCTTCCACCGCAACCACATCGTTCAGCATAGCACCGCTCTCAGGGCTGAGATACGCCTCGCCAAACATTTCACCGACAGAAACTTGCCCCAATATACTGCGGTTGCCCCAATAATCGTCTTTTTGTATGTGGAGATTTCCCTCTGCTAAAATCATAATATCAGAGATGTGTTCTCCTTGTCTTAAAATATATTCGCTTTTTTTGTACTCACAAAGCCTTGCACCAAGACAGGAGAGAAGCGATTCAATTTCATCTTCGCCAACTCCTGCAAACAAGCGGGTGCGTTTTAGTATGGTCATAAATCTTTTCATAAACTTCACCTTTCGTTGTAAATACAACAGACTTGTTACAATTATTATACTATAATGTGGGTAGAAAATCAAGGGGGTAGTCGTTTATGATAAGAAAAATTATAAAAATTGATGAAGAAAAATGCAACGGTTGCGGATTGTGTGCAAAAGCCTGCCACGAAGGCGCAATCGAAATGGTAAATGGAAAGGCAAAGCTCACCCGGGAGGATTATTGCGACGGTCTTGGCGATTGTTTGCCTGTCTGCCCCACGGGTGCTATCACATTTGAGGAAAGAGAGGCACCTGTCTACGATGAGGGGTCGGTTAAATGTGCAAAGGAGCAAAAGACATCTGCCCCACTTCCTTGCGGTTGCCCGGGAACAAATTCAAAAGCAATCAAAAGAGAGGGCTGTGATATCAGTGTTCCTTACACACCTGCAAGCAGTCAGCTTGCCCAGTGGCCTGTTCAGATTAAGCTTGTGCCGGTTAATGCCCCATACTTTGACGGAGCAAATCTTTTGGTGGCTGCAGATTGTACGGCTTATGCTTATGGAAACTTTCATAATGAATTTATCCGCAGGCATATAACCCTTATCGGTTGCCCGAAGCTGGACGAAGGTGATTACACTGAAAAGCTTACCGCTATCATTGCAAACAACAATATAAAAAGTGTAACGGTTGTGAGAATGGAGGTTCCCTGTTGCGGCGGCATTGAAAATGCAGTTAAAAATGCGCTAAAGGCGAGTGGAAAATTCATCCCGTGGACAGTTGTTACCATTTCAACAGACGGAAATATACTTGATTAAGCGAAAGAATGTGCTTGTCTGGTTTTTGCCATACAAGCACATTTTTTATTTTGATATTTAATTTGGAATTTGTTAATTGGTAATAAATTTTTCTATATTACTTCATTGCAAACCTCTACAATTTTGTCAGCCGCGCCTTTTGCCCCTGAAGAGTTTTTAAACCCTTCAGCAATTTTTTCGGCGTTTTTCTTATAACTGCTATCGCTGAAAATCTTATTTATTGCACTTAGGACAGATGCTCCGGTTGTTTTATCGGGTTTTACTCCTGCACCAAGCTGATAAACACGCTCGGCAACACCCCTTTGTTCTGATGTTTGGGGCAACATAACAAGCGGAACTTCAAAATACAGGCTCTCGCTGACACTGTTCATACCACAGTGGGATACAAACACATCGGCT